>CANGZK010000028.1 GCA_947458565.1 Acidimicrobiaceae bacterium | reverse complement strand
GGCGTCAAGTAATTTCACTTCAACAGGCTCAGATTGCAACACGAACTGCAAATATTTAGAAGCCGCACCTGCGAACTGGCTGACCGGAACAACTGGTGACCCCCTTCGTTCCTGGTCAACCGATAATGATGCAGGTGTAGGTAAAGGAAATCAAGAAGTTCTGGTCACTGGTGCCGACGGAACCTTGATCGGCAGTGGTTATCGAAACTCACTTGACATTGTCGCCCAAACAGGAAACGTGGCTGCAACATCCGCAGCAGTTGAAGCTCGCGCTTACCAGGGCAACAGCAAGACCGACTGGTATCTGCCATCGAAAGTTGAACTCAATGAGTTGTGTAAGTATGCGCGAACTCAAACCACAGGTAATACATCTGTGCTTTGTAGCAGCGCTGGATCTATTCGTCCTGGTTTTTCATCTGGCACTTATTGGAGTTCTTCTGAGTTTGACAATTACCGCGCGTGGTACCATGCTGTCTGGGCCGGCCTCCAAGGCGCCGCCCAAAAGAGCGACACGAACTACGTGCGTCCCGTGCGTGCATTTGGCCCTGCCCAATTAAGCATCACCACTCAGCCAGTTGGGGGTGCATCAGGGTCGGCTCTGACAACGCAGCCAGTTGTTCGGATTGTTGACAGTGCAGGCAACACTCTGACGAGTTCGACGGCCTCGGTAACGGCGACTGCTTCGGGTGGCACGTTGGGTGGTACGACCACGGTGAGTGCAGTTAATGGTGTTGCGACTTTCACGAATCTCACTCATACAACTGACGGAACTTACACATTGACCTTCACAGCCACTAACGTTGTTTCTGTTACTTCCTCAAGTGTTACCACAGCGACCTGTGCAGACGGCGGGACTTGCACTGTTGGCGTGAGCACTGGAGGCGGCGGTGGCACTGTGTTCTATTACTCTGCAACAGCATTCACTTCAACAGGCTCTGCCTGCGGCACCAACTGTCATTACCTAGAAGTGGCTCCATCAGGATGGATTGTGTCGTCATCACCAGCGAGTCAAACCAACTGCACTACTGCTGGTACATCAACGAGTGATCCAAGATGCGAGTGGTCAGGGAATACCAACAACCCCACGTACACTGCGGGGTCGGCAATTGGTAGAGGTCATCAAAACACTTCGTATATTGTTAGTCACACAGGCACCGCAGGTAAAGCAGCAACTGCATCAAGGGCCTATCAAGGTGGCAGTAAGACCGACTGGTTTTTGCCGTCAACAGATGAACTTAATCAATTGTGTCGTTACGCCTGGAACTTGGAAGTAAGCAACACAGCTACAACGTGTACTGGCATGACTGGAACGATTCGTACTGGTTTTACGTCTGGTCACTATTGGAGCTCTTCTCAGGACGGTGGCTACACCGCGTGGGATCAGGATTTCAGCACAGGTACCAAAGCGAGTTTTGGTAAAGGCAGCGTGTACTCAGTGCGTCCTGTACGTGCCGGTTAATTACTTAACTATTCAGGACGAAGAGTTTTGTCGAGAAGCTGAATGATCGGAATAAAGTTTGCTGAGTTAATTTCTGGAAGTCCAGCAAGTGTGAGTAACGAGAGTCCAATTGGAAAAGCAAAAAGCATTCTTGCGAGTAATTTTGCATCTAGAGTCGAGTCAATAGCACCTTCGTCCATCGCTGTCTGCACAACATTTTCATACTGGCTCAGGAGAGCCGAAAGGTGAGGCTCAATGGACTGCGGAGACTCTTCGTCACGCCACGATGCAGTGAGTGCTTCCAACAACATTTTCTGTGCATCAGTTGGACCCGTGTTTTGTCCTTGACGTGGGCCTAATGCCGCAATCAGAAGCATCCAATGAGAGCTAAAAACGCCATTTAGCGATTTGCTCAATTCACTATTGAGGAAATTCAGATTGGACTCTTGCTGTTCGGTGATTGCGTGCTCGAGTGCAGCATTAAAGAGTTCTGACTTATTTTTGTACCAGTTGTATATTGCACCAACAGTGAGATCGGCTCGAGCTGCAATATCAACCAAACGAGCTCGGTCATAGCCGCGCTCAGCAATTTCGGCTACAGCAGCATCAAGTAATTTTGTCCTGCTGATGAGTGCCCATGGTCGGCGGTCTCTGCCGTCCACATTGATGACGTTGCCAGAATCGTGACTCATGACTATTGCGAATCTACCAAGTCCTTCACAGTTAAAATAATTCCTTGAGAGTCAAGACCCATTTGGTGAAGGATCACCTGCGGTTTGGCGGTTGGTACAAACGTGGTGGGTACACCAAGCACCTGAACAATAGGGCGTTTATGTCCCGTTGTTGCCTGGATTGTGTCGTTGATCATGTTCTCAATCGTCATGCCTATGCCGCCGTCGCGAATGCCATCTTCGGCGGTAATGACGACATCATGTTGGATCGCGTCGGCAATCATTGCTGGGTCGAGCGGAGTACATGAGCGCACGTCCCACACCGTGACATCGACGTTGCTGGCCTTAAGAGATTCGGCAGCTTCGAGTGCTGCACCAACAAGTTTGCCGATGGCCAGGATGCACACGCGCTTGGCTGTTCCATCGACAAGTTTGCGTGCCTGAAGGCCATAACCAATGTCGTTTTCATCGACATTGCGGGCCAAACCCTTTGGGTATCGAATAGCGACTGGGCCAGTATCGGCAAGCGAAATGGCGTCACTCAGCATCTGTTGTAAGTCTTGTGTGCTCGACGGAGCAAGCACGCGCATGCCAGGAACTTTGGACAGCAGCGCCATGTCGTAAACACCATGGTGACTTGGGCCGTCATCGCCTGTAATACCCGCGCGATCGAGACAGAAAATGACTGGCAAGCGATGCATCGCAACGTCGTAGACAATTTGGTCCCATGCGCGATTTAAAAATGTTGAGTACAGCGCGACGACCGGGCGCATGCCACCCATAGCCATACCCGCAGCTGCAGTGACTGCGTGTTGCTCGGCGATACCGACATCGAAGAAGCGATCTGGAAAATGTTCTTGAAACTGAATTAATCCGGTTGGTCCAGGCATTGCAGCAGTGATCGCAACGATGCGCGAATCTTGTTCGGCGAGTTTGATGATGGTGTCGGCAAACGCTTCGGTGTACCCAGTTGGAACAGATTTTGGCGGACCATTGATTGGGTCAAACACGGGTGCATCGTGCAAATGTTTTTCATCGTCATCTTCTGCAGGTGAGTAACCGCGCCCCTTTTCGGTGATCACATGAATGACAACCGGACCTTCTTCGACGCGTTGTTCAGCCGCAGAAAATGCGTGTTCCATTGCTCCAATGTCGTGACCATCGATTGGCCCGATATAGCGAACACCAAGTGCTTCAAAAAATGCCGGCGGTTGCAAAAACTCTCGAACGCCGGCTTTGAACGCTTCCATTCCTCGTTCGGCTTGCGTTCCGATGAGTGGAATGTTTTTGAGAAACTTTTCGAGCTTGCGTTGGCGCCGCACATACACAGGATTTATGCGAATGCCGATAAGTGTTTTGGAAAGTAATCCCGTTTTGCGCTCGTCGGGTGCACCCTGTGAAAGATTTGAAATTGTTGGCGCATAACTACGACCATTGTCGTTGAGCACAATGATGACTCGCTTGCTCGAGTGGCCAAGATTATTAAGTGCCTCGTACGCCATGCCGCCAGTCATTGACCCGTCACCGATGACGGCAACGATATGGTTTCGATCTGGTGTCTGACCCGCGTCGCGAGCAACAGCAAGACCGTATGCATAACTGAGCACGGTTGATGCATGGCTATTTTCAATGAAGTCGTGCACGCTTTCTTCACGACTCGGGTACCCAGAAATGCCACCTGCTTGGCGCAATTGACTAAAGCCGCCGCGCCTACCTGTAACAATTTTGTGAATGTAGGCCTGATGTCCCGTATCCCACAAAATGGCGTCGCGTGGTGAATCAAATACGCGGTGCAATGCAAGTGTGAGCTCGACGGCACCCAAGTTGGAACCGAGATGGCCACCGGTTTCCGAAACAGCAGCCACAACAAAATCACGAATCTCGGCAGCAAGTTGCTCGAGTTCAGCAGTTGTCAAACCTCGTAAATCGCTGGGTTGACGGATTACTTCAAGAACCATGGCTCTTCACGCTATCCGACCAACCCGCCACGCTAATAAGGCGATTTGGGGGCTGTGACTAAAAAGACGGATGTGATGCCATTTGGGCAGCGAGTTTTAGGTCGAGCCTGCGATGGTTCCATCGGTGGAGCTTCGTACCCAAGAAATAGCCAACTCCGAGAACAATGAGTCCACCAAGACCGTCGAGCCAAAAATGGTTTCCGGTAACGATGATGCAAAACAGGGTGACCATCGGGTACAAAAACAATGCAATTCGTTGCCATCGCTTTTTGGTAATTGGCCACAGTGCAAACACGCACCATGTAGACCAACCAATATGCAACGAAGGCATTGCGGCATATTGATTAGAAATTTTTGCTGCCGCACCGCTATTGAAATGCAATGGCCCTCCATACATTTCGACAGTGTCTTCAAATCCGAAGCTCAATGCACCGTTGTAGTTGCGCATCTCGTGAGGAATGCATGCTCCACCAAATCCGACATTGTCTTTTGGACATGGTGCATCAAGCAAGCGGGGTGGCATGAGTGGAAACAAAACGAAACCGATGATTGCTAATCCGGTCATCGCCGCAAGTGTGTTGCGCCACTGACCAAAAACATCTGGCCGGCGTCGAAACAACAGCACAAAAACGCCAAGCGTCACAAAGAAATGCGCAGTGCCGTAGTACGTATTCATGAGCTTGATGAGCCAAACATGCGGCAAGAAAAAGTCTTGAATCGACTCTTCGTGGTAGAGACCAAGTGCGCGTTCAATGCGGATGACGCGGACTGCATTCGTGAATGAATGGAGTGGAATGTCGGCTCCATTGACAAATGCCGAACCAAAGCGGTTTCGGATCAATGTATAAGTGGCGTAAAACACAGCAACGATCAACGCCTCTTTCCACCACAGTGTGCGGTGGTGGCGTGGCACGGCAACCGCAGTTACTGGCGTCGGGCTGCTTGTCACATAAAAATTGTAGGCTGATGAACATGTCTATAAGCACCAGCGAAAATCTTGTTGAAGCCGATGTAATAGCCAAAGTCTTGGCCAAAGGTCGTGCAACCGGGGCCGAGTTTTCAGAGATATATATAGAGGACAAGCGGTCCACCTCTGCTGGGCTCGATGACGGCAAGGTTGAGCAGGTCACGAGCGGCCGCGATCGTGGCGCCGGCATTCGAGTAGTTGCAGGTGAAACGACAGGCTTTGCCCATACGTCTGACTTGTCTGAACGTGGGTTGCTCGCAGCCGCTGAGGCTGCTGCAGCAGCAGCACGTCAAGGCGATGGTGGAGTACACAAGATTGCGTTGCAACCGTTGTTGCGCCACCCAGTCAACACGGTGCGCATCGCACCTAATGATGTGCCCAAAGCCAGCAAAGTTGCGTTGCTTGAGCGAGCCAACAACGCAGCGCGTTCTATTGACGGAGCGATCGTGCAAGTGTCTGCCGCATACGGCGACTCGTACAGGCGTATTTTGGTTGCCAATAGTGACGGTGTGTTTAGTGCCGATGATCAGGTGCGCACATTGTTTCGAGTGAGTGTTGTGGCAACTGGCGATGCCGGAATGCAAACCGGTTACGACTCACTCGGTCACACCATCGGTTTTGAGGTGTTTGATGAGAACGATGTTGAAGAGATGGCAATTCGTGCAGCAAAGCAAGCAATTGTGAAATTGCAAGCACGCCCAGCACCATCGGGTTCGCTACCAGTTGTGATCAAGCAGGGCAGTGGCGGCGTGTTGTTTCACGAAGCATGCGGACACGGCCTTGAAGCAGACCTCGTTGGAAAAGGTGCAAGCGTGTATCGCGGCAAAATGGGCGAACTTGTTGCTTCGCCGCTTGTAACGCTGATCGACGACGGAACAATGAGTGGCGAGTGGGGCGCAATTGGTATTGACGACGAAGGTCATCCATCGCAACGCAACGTGCTGATTGAAAACGGAATTTTGACTGACTACATGTGGGACTTCTTGCGAGCACGCAAAGAGAACCGTCGTCAAAGCGGCAATGGTCGTCGACAGAGTTATGCAGACTTGCCAATGGTGCGCATGACCAACACGTTTGTAACCAACGGAACCGAAGAACCTGATGACATCGTGCGTGCAACCGAGCACGGTGTGTATGTGGCAAAACTAGGCGGCGGCAGTGTTGATACCGCAAGCGGCGACTTTGTGTTTGGAATGGTCGAGGCGTACCTCATTGAAAACGGTGAGATCACTGAACCACTGCGCGAAAGCAACTTGATTGGTAACGGACCACAGGTGTTGAAAGACATCGACTTGCTTGGCAATGACTTTGCAATGGGTAACCCAGGCATGTGCGGAAAAGATGGTCAGGGTGTACCGGTAGGCGATGGCCAACCAACGTTGCGTGTGAAGGCAATGACCATTGGTGGAACAGCAGCATGAGCAATGGCTCAGGGAATAGCTCGAGTAATAGCGTTCCTGACCTACAAGCAATTGTTGACCGAGTAGTTGCAAAGGCTGGAAAAGGCGAGCAAATTGAGGCCTATGTCAGCCGTGGCGGCGAGACTGCAGTGCGCGTCTATGAAGGCGAAGTAGAGCATTTTGTTTCGGCACAAAGCGAAGGCATTGGCATTCGCGTAATCAAAGATGGTCGCACGGGCTTTGCCTATGCGGGCACGCTCGATGCAGACGCCATTGCCGAAGTGCTTGCCGATGCGCGTGACAACGTGGCATTCGGAACGCCCGATGAATACGCAGGGCTTGCTGAACCAGATGGTGTTGCACAAATTCCTCAGAAGTTTTGGGACGATGAATTGGCTGGTTATGCAACCGCCGACAAGATCTCGCTGACAAAAGAACTTGAAAAACTTACGCTTGGCATGGACTCGCGAGTGCGTGTCGAAGAATCCAACTACGACGATGGCTGGGGTGAAGTTGCGGTTGCAACAACCACTGGCATTCGCGAAAGTGGACGAGGCAACTCGTGTTACGTATCGGTGAGCACGCTTGCTGACGACGGTGACGAGACACAGACTGGCTTTAGTTTTTCGGTAGGCGACTCACCAAAAGAATTCAACCTGCCAAAAGCTGCTCGTGAAGCTGCTGATCGCGCAACACGTTTGTTGGGTGCTGTTAAACCGCCAAGCAAGCGCACAACGGTTGTTCTTGACCCTTATGTGACTTCGCAATTTTTAGGAGTGCTGTCGAGCACGCTCAATGGCGAAAACGTTTCAAAGGGCCGCAGTTTCTTTGCCGACAAACTTGGCGAAACAGTTGCAGACCCACGCATCACACTTGTTGATGACCCAACCAATCCGCTTGCATACACCGCTACCGACATCGACGGTGAAGGTTTGGCTGCTCGTCGCAATGTGTTGATTGAAAATGGTGTGCTCAAGATGTTTGTGCAGTCGAGTTACAGCGCGCGCCGCACCGGCACAAAGAGCACGGGTAACGCAACACGTGGCGGCTTTGCCGGCACGCCAGGCGTTGGCTGTTTGGCAATGCAATTGCAACCGGGCACGCAGAGTCAAGAAGAGTTGATCAAGGGTGTTGATGATGGCGTCTGGATTCAGATGGTGCAGGGTTTGCACAGCGGCGTCAATCCAATCTCTGGCGACTTCTCAACTGGTGCATCAGGCATGATGATTCGTAATGGCGCGGTTGCCGAGCCAGTGCGTGAGTTCACTATTGCTTCGACTCTGCAACGCATGTTGCTCGACATCGTGGCAATTGGTGGCGACATCGACTGGCTGCCTTCGCGTGCAGTTGGCCTAACGCTCGTGATCCGCGACGTGACCATGAGCGGTCAATAACCCGTTTCGGTTTACTCTGCAGTTATGCCAATCCTTCACGCAATCATCTTGGGCTTGGTTCAAGGGCTGTCCGAATTTTTGCCTATCTCGTCGAGCGGTCACCTGGCATTAGTGCCGTGGTTGTTTGGGTGGAATGACTTTGGCAATTTGGCCAATGGCGCCGCTGTAGAAAAAGCATTCGATACATCGCTGCATTTGGGCACATTGCTTGCGGTGTTGTTTTACTTGCGCCAAGAGCTCGTTGGTTATGTGCGCGAAGGTGTGCGTTTGATCGTTGCACCTAAACGTGCAGACAAACAAATGGGCCGAAGGGCGTGGCTGTTTGTTGCATCAGCGATCCCAGCTGGTTTGGCCGGAGCAATTGGCGAGCAATGGGTGACCGACAAACTCGGGACGCCAGTAATGATCGCTATCTCGTTGATTGTGTTTGGTCTTGTGTTGTTGTGGGCCGACCGCTTGGCTGGCGAGCGCACGGAAAGCTCGTTTACTGCGCGTGATGCAATGTTGATAGGCCTTGCCCAAGTACTTGCACTCAATCCGGGCACCTCGCGCTCGGGCATCACGATTACCGCAGCACGCAAGTTTGGTTTTTCTCGCGATGCCGCTGCACGAGTGAGCTTTTTGATGAGCGTGCCGGTGATTGGTGGAGCGGTGTTGTTTAAGTTGGCAAAACTTGCCAATGACGGCATACCTGAGGGCTTACTCACACCAATGATCGTCGGCATTATTGCTGCGGGTATCTCTGGTTGGATAGCGATGTGGGGCATGATGCGCGTGTTGCGCAGCCGAAGCTTCAATGGGTTTGTTATTTATCGAGTACTTGTAGGCGTGGGTGTGTTGTTGCTCGCTGCTAGTTCAGTTCGCTAAACAACTTCGCTAACTCGAAACCACCAGCGTTGCGTCGCCAATTGCTGCGGCACTTGCAACTGCTGCAGACAATTCTGCTGGCACAGCAACTATGACACCAACGATTTCGCCAATTACTGCGCTAGTTGTGTTTTGCATCAGGCTTAATACGAGTGCGTCAGCAGCAAGCACTGTGCCATTTGCGATGATGTCGACATGATCACCAACTTGCATTGGTGGTAATGCCGCAGGTGGCACGACAGCCACAGATCGAAAACCTGCAGGTAGTTGCAACTGTTGAGTAGAGCTCGTGCCGGTGTTGGTGGTGGTGAGTAATTCGCCAATTGAAATTGGCTGCTGTGCAACTAGCCCAAGTTGAGCAACGTGCAACACGGTTGGGGCAACTGCAGAGCGGGGAAGTGTGCGCAGGCTAAAGAGTTGATCGGTGATGATGTCGCCTGGCTTGATGCTGCTTGTTGCAATGAGCACTGTTGTGGTTGAACCGAGTGAGGCAGTTGCAGATTGCATGCGCGACAGCGTCACAAAATATGTCAATCCGGCACAACACGCAAGAACTGCAATGACTTGTTGTCGACGACGATTGTTGCGACACAACTCCATGTAGGTGGCAGCACCAATTTCACGAACCCGTGTAATGACAGGAGTGATAGCCGTTAGGAATCTGCGCAACGATGGTGGAACAAGTTTGTTGATCATGCATTGTTGTGTGCGCGAGGCACACTAAAAATGCGGGGATTTAAAACTGTTTTACGACGCGGGAGTACTGGCTGGTGCTGCAGGAGTCGCGGCGGGAGCAGCCGCAGGAGCAGCAGACGTGCTTTCAGAAGACGCTGGAGTGGACGAGCTTGTCGACGAAGTTGATGCTGGAGTTGTGCTGCTCGAAGTCGACTTGCTGTCGGTCTTGTAAAAGCCACCACCCTTAAATGAAACGCCAACTGGAGTAAACACCTTTTTGACCGGCTTTACGACGCCATCTTGGGGGTGGGCCAATTCGGTCAGCGGGTCGTCGGTGAAAGCCTGATAGACCTCGATCGTCTCACCAGAATCAATGAATTTGTAGACATACGTTGGCATCAGGTCAACAATTCTAGGATGCAAGGGTGGCAATGCACACCGCTGTTATCCCCGCTGCTGGGTTGGGGACGAGATTTCTGCCTGCGACCAAGGCCGTGCCAAAAGAATTGATGCCCATCTTTGACACGCCTGCCCTGCAACTGGTGATGGATGAAGCAATTGGGGCTGGGTGCGACCACATCGTTGTGGTGTCAAATAAAGCCAAGAGCGGCATCGAGGCCTACTTGGTGCCTTCGCCCGACGTGGTGAAGCGAGTGCGCGACAGTGGCCGCACCGAATTAGCAGATCGACTTTCACTCATTGGCACCGATGTGAAGATCACCGTTGCGTATCAAGATGAGCCGCGTGGCCTCGGACACGCAGTTGCCTGCGCGCGCAAAGCAGTTGGCAACGAATCATTTGCGGTGTTGTTGCCCGACGAATTAATGGGCGATGCGTCGTTGCTGACACAGATGTGGAAGATGCACGATGCTGGCGGCAAACATGTTGTGGGACTGAAGCAAGTGCCGATGAGCGAAGTGAGCGCATACGGTTGCGTGTCGACTACTGGAGTACCTGACAAAGACGGTGTTGTCACAGTTACTGGTGTTGTAGAAAAACCTGCGATCAATGAAGCACCAAGCGATCTCATTTTGATTGGGCGATACGTATTGGGTGCCGACATGTTTGACATGCTCGACACACTTGCGCCGGCCAAGGGCGGTGAGATATTGCTGACAGATGCGCTGTTGATGGCAGCAACTGCAGGCAACCTGTTGGGTGTGGTGAGCGAGATTGAGCGCCACGACACTGGAACGCCGATGGGTTGGTTGCAGGCAGTGATTGAGATCGCTTTGAAACGTAAAGATGTTGGCGCAGAACTCTCTACATGGTTAGAAGGAAGATTCAAATGAGCAAATTGCAGGTCACGGTTGATCCAAAAGAAGTCGGCATGTCGGCAGATCGACTCAAGCGCATTGATGAACACTTTCAGCAGTATGTAGATGATGGCAGGTTGCCTGG
>CANGZK010000027.1 GCA_947458565.1 Acidimicrobiaceae bacterium | reverse complement strand
TGCTACGCCATGCGGCCACACCCACGATTGCCCAGTCTTGGGCACGGCGATTGAACTTTTCGAAACCCCACTTGGCTCCATTCATTTTTGGCACACGAATTTCGGTCAGCATTTCATCTGGCTCGAGTGCACTTTCAAGAAAGCCTTTATAGAAGTCGGCTGCGGCAATGAGTCGTTCGCCTTTCGGACCTTGGGCAACGTATGTTGCACCAAGCGCAAGAGTTGTTGCAGGAAGATCACTCGCTGAGTCGGCGTGAGCAAGTGATCCACCGATGGTTCCGCGATGGCGAACCTGAGCGTCACCTACATAACCGGCTGCGTGTGCGAGCAATGGCACATCTTTGAGTACAAGCGCAGATTTTTCAACGTCCATGTGGCGAGTCAGTGCACCGATTGCAATGAAATCTCCGCCGTCTTTGATGTACGAGAGATCTTTGATGCGACCGATATCGATGAGCATCGCAGGTTGAGCCAGGCGAAGCTTCATTAGCGGAATAAGGCTGTGTCCGCCGGCCAAAAACTTGGCTTCGTCACCGTATTGCCCGACGAGTGAAATTGCTTCGGCTGCCGAAGATGCTCGCTTGTAATCAAATGCTGCTGGTATCACGATGTCTCCCTTGGTTTATTCCGCAGCTACTTGGCTTTTGCCGCTGCGAGCACCGACTTCACAATGTTGTGATATCCGGTGCAACGACAGAGGTTGCCCTCGAGGCCGAGTCGGACTTCGTCTTCGGTTGGATTTGGATTCTCGTTGAGTAGTCCAATGGAAGCCATCACCATTCCTGGTGTGCAATAACCACACTGCAATCCATGGTTCTCCATAAACGCTTGTTGCATTGGGTGCATCACACCATCTTTGCTGAGGCCTTCGATGGTCGTTACCGCACCACCATCTGCCTGCACCGCAAGCACAGTGCAACTCTTAATCGCTTCACCATCGAGATGAACGGTGCATGCGCCACAACTTGATGTGTCGCAACCGACATTGGTGCCGGTGAGTTGCAATTGATCACGCAGGAAATGTACGAGCAGAGTGCGTGGCTCTACATCGTTTTCTTGCTTGGTGCCATTGACAGTAATGCTGACCTTCATGGGGTTTCTTTCTACTCAGTTATCTCACTATAAGTGTTGCACTTAAACGACACCATTTACCTGTCGAGTTTGTCGAGCCCACGCCGCGCAAATACAAGCGTGAGTGTTGCCATGCCAGCAATGGCAAGCAAACCGCCCCATGTATTCGACCAACTCATGTAGTCGGGTGAATCTGGACGGACAAGACCCTGGCGGGCAAGACGCAAAATGTTGGTGGCTGGGTTTATGCGAGCGACATCGTGCAACCAACCGCTCATGAGCGGGAGGGGCATCTGTGCGGTAGAGAGATACAACACAACAAACATGGTGAGTTGCATCACTGCAGCACCACGCATGTCGCGAAATCTATAAGCAAGTCCGAGGCCCCAGCCGAGCGAAATGGTTGAGACTCCGATGGCTGCAACAACCAAAGTCAGTAGTCCTAATAGTCCACTGGTGAACCGAACACCCAACAGCATGCCCATCGGGATAACGAATGCACACAAGATTGCAACTCGTACCCACGCGGTAAGCAGTGGGCCGATGATAAGTGAGCGACGTGGTGCCGGCGACATTAATAGTCGATCGTAGAAACGAGTCTCGATGTCACGGATTGTTGAGAAGCCAAGACCAATGCCGCTGAATGCAGCGCCAAAACAAATTCCGAGCGGCATGAACCAGTTGACGGAACGATCGGTGGGGAAGCCCGGCAGTCTGGTGATGGCAGCAAATGTGCCGGCGAATGCAATCATCGTAAACACCGGCATCGCCATCGCTGGGAAGAATGCTGAAGGAAGGCGACGAATATTGCGGATGCCTCGATGGGCCAGCCCACGAGCACTGCGCATGGTGGTTGGCATTGCAACTGATGCAGCGTTTTGTTGCGTGCTCATAATGCAGCCAACTTTCGATTGAGTTCTTTGAGAGCAAACAGAATTGCTGCAAGGCAAATAACCGTTGGTACAAGGAGTGCTCGAACCACTGCCGAGAAAGTAAGCCCTTCGAGAACGAGAGCGCGTAGACCCTCAACGAGATACGAAATTGGGTTGATGTCTGCAATGCGCTTGTAGGCGCCGCTCATTGTTTCGCGTGGGAAGAACGCACTCGAGAAGAAAAGCAACACAAACAACAGCGGAAATGCACCTTGCACTGCTTCGGCCGAACCGGTGCGAATAGCAACTGATGACATGATGGCGCCAATCGCGAGCGAAACTATCCCGCCAGACAACACCATCACAAGGGCGCCTGGGATTCCTGCAGTGATTGGTGCATCGAATGGCACTAGAACTGCAAGGAAAAACGCAGATTGAAAGAGTCCGAAGAGCGCACTGCCTGCAAGTCGACCGAGCAAAATACCCGTGCGAGTTGTAGGTGCAAGAAGCAAGCGATCAAAAAAACCATTCTCGATATCGGTGGCAAGGGCTGCTGCTCCTGTTACCGAACCGAACAACACACCTTGAACGATTGTGGATGCAAGTGTGAATTGCATAAACGACTCGACTTTTGGGAACCCGGGAATTGCGGTTGTTTTACTGAAACTCGAGGCGCTGAGTACGGCGAAGAAAATCGGGAAAAACATGCTCGGCGCAATGAGCGCAGGTTGTCGCGCAAGCTCGACCGTAGAGCGCTTTGCCATGGCGATGGTTTGGCGTATCGAGAGTTGCCGGCTGCGCGCCGTTGTTTCAATTACAACATCTGACGTCGCGACTGTCATGCTTTGGCACCCTCGAGACGGTGGCCAGTTGCTTCTGCAAACACATCATCAAGACTCGGTTCATTCACTTCAAGGTGTTGCACTCGCACAGATGCTTCGTCGAGTTTGCGAACAACGTCGGTAACAACATTTGCGCCGCCGCGCAAGCCAACTCCAAGTGAACCCTCGGCCGTTGGGCGCATATCGCCGAACGTTGCGAGCACGGCTTTGGCGCGCTCGGTTTGATCGGATGGAACGGTGATGAGAAGAGTTGGAAATCCGACACCTGCTTTGAGGTCCTGCGGTTTTCCTTCGCGAACGATCTTGCCCGCATCAATAATTGCGATGCGATCTGCAAGTTGGTCTGCTTCTTCCAAATACTGCGTGGTCAACATGACGGTGGTGCCTTCGTTGTTGAGGCGACGTACTTCTTCCCACAACGACATGCGGCTCATTGGGTCGAGACCTGTTGTTGGTTCATCAAGAAACAGAACTGTTGGTTGATGAATGAGAGCGAGCGCCAAATCGAGACGGCGGCGCATGCCACCCGAGTATGTGCCAACACGGCGATCAGCTGCAGCGGTGAGGCCAACACGCTCGAGCAACTCACTCGCACGATTTTTCATTTGCGCCTGTGGAATTCCGTACAACACAGCTTGTAGGCGCAGCAATTCGGTGCCAGTCATCAATGGGTCAATTGCGGCATCTTGCAACGCAACACCAATGCGACGGCGCACTTCGTCAGGGTGCTTTGCAACATCGAAACCTGCGACGGTAGCGGTGCCAGAAGTTGGGCGAAGCAGTGTGGTGAGCATGCGAACAGCAGTGGATTTCCCTGCACCGTTTGGCCCGAGAAATCCAAAAATCTCGCCAGTTTTTACTGTGATGTTGATGCCATCAACAGCCTTGACGTCGCCGAAATATCGGACAAGATTTTGGGCAATAATTGGGTCAGCGGACGAACTAGCAAAAGTGTTCATGCAACAACACTACGACTAGAGATACATGCAGTCGTTACTGGCGTTGTCTAATTCGTTGACTGAATTGCGCTCCACACTCGTTCTGGAGTTGCCGGCATGTCGATGTGACGCACGCCCAAGTGTGTGAGTGCATCAACTACTGCTGATTGCACCGCAGGAGTAGAGCCGATCGTGCCTGATTCGCCGATGCCCTTTGCTCCAAGTGGGTTGCGAGGCGTTGGTGTCTCCATGTGGATAACTTCGAAGCTTGGCAACTCTGCAGCAGAAATAAATGCATAGTCGGCAAAATTGGAAGTGATTGGGTTGCCGTCTGCGTCGTAGCGAACTTCTTCCAAAAGTGCCTGTGCTGCACCTTGTCCGATGCCACCATGAATCTGTCCATCCAAGATAAGTGGGTTAATCACTCGGCCTGCATCGTCGCACGCAACGTGTCTGATCAAAGTGACTTTGCCTGTCTCGGTGTCAACTTCGATAACCGAAACGTGGGCTCCGAACGGAAATGTTGCGCCATTGGACACGAAGTTTGATTCTTGAATCAGACCACCATCGGCAGCGAGTGCTGATGAAATGTCAGCCCATGTTTTTGCGACTGCTGGAGTGCCTGCCACATGGAATGCGGCGGTGAACTTGTCGAATACCACGTCGTCTTCATTTGCCTCGAGTAAACGTGCTGCATGTTTGCGTGCTTGCTCAACAAGTTCTTTAGACGCCTGGTGCACTGCGGCGCCACCTTGCTGCAATGAACGTGAACCCATGGTGCCACCACCGGTCGGAACAGCATCGGTGTCGCCCCACACAACATCGATCATGTCCATTGCAATTCCAGTTTCATCGCTTGCCAACATCGACCACGAAGTGACGTGGCCTTGTCCGTGCGGTGATGTTCCGGTGTAGACAATTGCGCGACCGTTTGGAAGAACCTCAACCTTGCCGTATTCGCCCGAAGAAGTTCCTGCAGTGATTTCGACGTACACGCTGATGCCAATGCCAAGTTGTTTGGTGTGACCACTTGCGCGACGGGCTGCTTGGTCTTTACGTAGTTGTGCGTAGTTGGATGCTTCGAGAACTTTGTCGAGTGCGCCTTCAAAGTCACCGACGTCGTATGTCTGCCCAATAGATGTGGTGAAAGGCTCGAGAAACTTTGGAATCAAGTTGATGCGCCGTACTTCGGCAGGGTCTTTGCCAAGTTCAAGTGCAAATAAATCCATCGCACGCTCAATTGCGGCGGTTGCCTCTGGGCGTCCTGCACCGCGGTAGGCAACCATCGGTGTTGTGTTCGTCGCGACAGACGTAGTGCGCACTTCAATCACGGGAATGTCGTAGACACCTGAAGCCATTGGGCGGGTCATGAACGGGGCGAGGATGGCGCCGACATCAACCCACGCACCAGAATCTTGAAGCACATGCAATTGGTATGCAGTTACTTTGCCAGCGCGAGTACCACCAATTGTGACGTACTGAATTTGGCCACGGCCATGACCGAGGGCAACCATCGACTCGCTGCGAGTTTCTGTCCAACGCACGGGTTTGCCAACTTGCTTTGCAATTCGTCCCAACAACAGATCTTCTGGATACGCATCGATCTTTGCTCCGAAACCACCGCCAACATCTGGAGTGATCACGCGCACTTGACCTGCTTCAAGTGCATTGACTTTCAAGATTGCGTCGCGCGCACCTTGTGCATGCTGCGTCGACAACCACTGCACTAAGCGACCGTTGTCCCATGCGGCGGCTGCACTACGCACCTCAAGAGGGCAGGGTGCTACGCGCTGATTAACGAACCGTCCTTTTGTGACAACTTCGCAATCGGCAAATAGAGCATCACCTGTGTTATCGGGCATACCGATAGCGGTCGACTCAAAGACAACGTTGCTGCCAACTTCTTCGTAGATAAGAGTTGAAGAAGTCATTGCCTGTTCAACATCGACAAGAATTTCGAGTGCGTCGTAGTCAACAAAAACACGCTCGGCTGCATCTTCACCTTGGTTTGCAAATTCGGTCAGCACTACCGCGATTGGTTCACCAACGTAACGAACTTTTCCGCTTGCAAGCAGTGTGCGCTTGGCCATCGGATTAAATGAAGCTTCAACAGGTTGTAGACCAAGATCTTGTGCCGTGTAAATAGCAACGACGCCAGGCATCATGAGTGCTTCAGATACATCAACACCGGTGATCTTGGCGTGGGCAACAGTTGAGCGAACAAAGGTTGCATGAACGGCGCCGACCAACATCGGTTCGTCGCGCAAGTCATCTACATATACGCCACCTGTTGTGAGAAATTTTGGGTCTTCTTTGCGAAGAACTCGGTTTCCTAAAATACTTCCAGCCATTGCTGCTCCTCTGTGGGGGATTACAGCAAGGTTAGTGATCGAAGAGCGTTACGGAACAAGCGGGTCAAGTGAAATCGTGCCCTTGGCATCCTGCGCTGCCGCTTCGAGGGTCTTGACAAACATCATTGTTGAAACGATTGTGTATGGCCAGCGCTCGGGGAGCGTTGTTGAAAGCGCAGGGGTGTCCATCATCGGAACTCGGCGCTCGGACGGATAGAGGTAGCCAAGTTGAGTGCGAATGGCATCGCGTAATCCGGCAGGCGACTGCAGATAGCTCACTTGGTTTTGCATATCCTCGACCATGTCTTCGTAAGCGGCGTATTCCTGCTGCTTTGCGTCGAGCACGTTGCGCTGACTCATCCAAGTGCGCACAGGCACCACAAACAGAGTGACCGCAAGAGCGAACACCACGAGAACGGTCAGTGGGACGGCAAATGCACGAACGCCTCGATGGCGCACGAGATGCAGATCGGTACTTGACACCCTTCCATTGTGGCTTGTGGAGCGCCCAAAATGGGGGAGTACGTGATTAGCGACTTACGGCTTGTTTGCCGAGATATTTGGCGTTACTTCCTAAGCGTTGTTCGATGCGGAGCAACTGGTTGTATTTTGCCACTCTGTCGCTGCGAGCTGGCGCGCCTGTTTTGATCTGACCACAGTTGGTGGCAACAGCCAAGTCGGCAATGGTTGCATCCTCGGTTTCACCGCTGCGGTGGCTCATCACACTTGTGTAGTGATTGTTGCGAGCGAGCGAAATGGTGTTGAGAGTTTCGGTAAGGGTGCCGATTTGATTGACCTTGATAAGCACGCTGTTGGCGACGTGTTCATCGATGCCACGTTGCAACCGTTTTACGTTGGTGACAAAAAGATCATCACCTACGAGTTGCACACGAGACCCCAATGCTTTGGTGAGCGAAGACCATCCGGCCCAATCGTCTTCTGCCATTCCGTCTTCGATCGAGACGATCGGATATTTGTTGACGAGTGATGTCCACCAGGCAACCAATTGATCGCTTGTAAAAACCTGACCTTCGCCAGTGAGGTGGTAGTTGCCATCTTTGTAAAGTTCGCTCATTGCGGGATCGAGTGCGATAGAGATGTCGATGCCCGGCTTAAAGCCTGCAGCTTCTATTGCATCAACCAAAATTGCGATCGCAGCTTCGTTGCTTGCGAGGTTTGGTGCAAAGCCACCTTCGTCACCAACTGCTGTGGCAAGTTTGCGATCGTGCAACAACGATTTAAGTGTGTGATACGTCTCGACACCCCAGCGCAAACCTTCAGAAAAACTTGATGCCCCAATCGGCATGATCATGAACTCTTGAAGGTCAACGTTGTTGTCGGCGTGCACGCCGCCGTTGAGCACGTTCATCATTGGTACTGGTAAAACGCATGCTTCATCGCCACCTATTGCTGCAAACAGTGGCAAATTGCGTTCGGTTGCTGATGCATGGGCAGTTGCCAAGCTTGCGCCGAGAATTGCATTAGCTCCGAGTCGAGATTTGTTTGGGGTTCCATCCAGTTCGCACAATGTGTTGTCGATTGCTGCTTGATTGCTCGCATCGCTGCCAACAAGTGCAGTTGAAATTTCGCCGTTGACATTGGCAACTGCATTGAGCACACCCTTGCCCTTGAAGCGAGTGCCACCATCACGAAGCTCGGTTGCTTCATGTGCGCCAGTCGACGCCCCGGAGGGAACGATCGCTCTGCCGGTTGATCCAGACGCAAGCGTCACGTCTACTTCGACGGTTGGGTTGCCTCGCGAATCTAAAACCTCACGCGCCGCGACGTGGCTGATCTTGCTCATGAGAAGATCTTATTGTTTTTTGACTTCATCCCACAATGCATCAAGTTGCTCAAGTGGTGCTTTGGCAAGATCGATGTCTCGTGAGAGTGCCAGTTGCTCGACCTGCTCGAAACGATGGCGAAATTTGTCACTTGCTCCGCGCAGCGCTTGCTCGGCATCGTGGCCAAGGTGGCGCGACAGATTGACCACACTAAAGAGCAAGTCGCCCAACTCCATACGCACCGTTTCTGGGTCGCTGTTGAGCGCAACTGCTTGGCGAATCTCTGCAGACTCTTCAACAATCTTTTCAAATGCTCCATCGGCATTTGGCCAGTCGAAGCCAACATCTGCCGCTCGTTTTTGAATTTTCGTGGCGTATTGCAGCGAGGGGCCAGACTTGGCCACACCAGTAAATGTAGAACTTGCGGCGCCGTCAGCCGATTTTTTCTCTGCACGCTTTACTTCGTCCCACGTTTGCACCACATCGTTTGCGCTGTTAGCAACGACGTCTCCAAACACATGTGGGTGCCTACGCACGAGTTTGTCGTGAATTGACCTTGCTACATCGGCCATGCTGAAGCGACCCTGCTGTTCGGCAATAGTGGCGTGAAACTCAACTTGGTAGAGCAGGTCACCGAGTTCTTCAATGAACGCTTCATCGGTTGCTGGATCATCTGCGTCAAGTGCTTCGATGGCGTCAACAACTTCATACGCTTCTTCGATCAGATGTTTAATCAGCGAGTCATGAGTTTGCTCGCGGTCCCACGGGCACTGCTCGCGCAATGTGCGGGCCAATTGATGTAGTCGAGCGAGTTCGCCCGACACTGGTTCGGCCATTTGCGCGATGTACAAAGTGGTCAGGTGATCGGCAGGTAATACGCGATCAAGTTCTTGCCAAGTGGTGTGTTCGACACGTTGATCGGGTAGTCCGAGATGATGCAGCAACACAACTGGCTCATTGCCGTTTGCGGATTCGTGTGACAACTTGACATCGGAGAGTACCCAGTCGGCGTGCACCTGAGCGACAAGCAACGGTCCGCGTTCGCCAGATGCTTCGAGTGCAAAACGGTGGCCATCGATAAGACGCACGCCCGCATTAACTGGGTCGATACCGAGTGCTTCCCAGGCAAGGTCCAGAAAACTTAGAGCAGGTAGCACTTGTACATCCACGCGTGAATCTGCGCGCAACTGCGCAACACTCGACTCGAGAATGAGTGGTGAACCTGGCACCGCATACAACACCTCGCCGTGTTTGAGGGCGGCCGCAACAACAGCTTCGGTGATCGCGCCGTACACATCTTCAAATGTTGGGAGTGTGTCGTACAGCGAATCAAAACTTGTTGCTTTAGGCATCAAGTCGGCAGTTGGGTGCCGCTTGGTGCGCACAAACTGCACATCGATTCGTTCGATCGCCTCAAGAGTTGCCTGCGTGACGGTATTGCGTGGCCCTGGGCCAAGGCCCACAATCACAACGCGTGCGGTCATGAGTTGCGAATCTTGACCGATTTAGTTGGCGACGATTTTGTTAGTTGCTGCATCGAAGTGACCATACTGCGAACCAACAGTGACTGTGCTTGTAGCAAGTAGTCCAACAACAAGCATTTGTCCTGGTGTTTTTTCCAAGAGTGCATTGAGGGACGATGAGATGTCTGCATATGGGCGGGCCAAGATGACGTGGTAGCCAAAGCTGCTTTTGACTGGGCCGTATGGGACACCAGGTTTTGCGAGCAGTGCGCCAGCAGTGAAACCAGGATCAAACTGTGCCTGGTAATCGCTGAGCAACAAGCAGTCGCCATCGGCGCTTCCAAGTACGCCACCAGTTTCGGCAGCGTTTGGTTCGATCGAATATGCTCCAGCCACCTTCTTGAAGTTTCCACCAGCATTAAGAAGTTTTAAGACCTCGTCGGCGGTTGCTGACTGTTCGACGAGAATATGTTGCGCGCAGATTGCACCAAGTGATGCTGGTGCTTTTTCGTACATCGCTACAACTTCTTTTTCTGCCGGTGCCTTAATGCGAGCAAGCGCCAAGTCTTCTGAGTTCATCGACAAAATGAGATCTTTCAAGTCTGGTCCTAATGCATCAAAGTTTGGATCCTCTTGCATCTGTGCGAGCACAGCATCCTTGTCTTCCTGTGTTGCTGCTTCGTTGTATTGCTTGACAATCTGGCTTGTTGCAACACCGCGCAACATTGCGCCGAGTACTGAACGGGCGACATCGCCTGTGGCCTGACCATTTTCGAGAGTGATTTGCTCGGCATCTGCTAGTTGAAGAATTGTTTTCTCGAACTTGTCAACTGAAATCTCGTCGCCATTAAAAGAAAGGGCAGTTTTGGCGGAGGTCGAAGATCCACAACTTGTGGCTACGAGGACCAACGAAACGAATATCGCTGCACGTGCTAGCGGGCGACGGAAATGGCTGGTTTGAGGGGTAATTACGGCAATTGACATCTGGTAGAGCCTAGTTGGCTGGCTCTACAAGTTCTTGGAGGAACCCAACAAGAAATGTGACAGTTACATCATCGTCGATCTTTGGATTTGTTGCTCTCGGCAATGTGATGACGAGTTGTTTGATCTTCTCGTTCCAATCTGGGCTTTTGGCAATGCGTTGCAAGCGCATCACTTCACTTGCTTTGAGTGAGATTGGCAACATGCGCGCACGACCGTCGGCAACAACCAACTCGCGCAAGCCAAGACGATGACATTCTGCTCGCAACAAACCCACATTGATGAGTGCGAGAGCAGGTTGTGGCAATGGGCCGTAACGGTCGAGCCATTCGTTGCGGATGTCTTCCACATCTGCAACTGAAGTGACAGAAGCAAGTCGGCGGTAAGCATCCAATCGTGACTCTTCCTTGGTGACGTAGTCGGTTGGCAAGAATGCATTGGTTGGCACGTCAAGTTTGAGTTCGGGAACAACCGACGGAACTTCTTCGCCTTTCCTTTCTGCAACGGCCTCGCTGACAAGTTCGCAATAGAGGTCGTAGCCAACTGCTGCGATGTGTCCGCTTTGGGCTTCGCCAAGCAAGTTGCCTGCGCCACGAATCTCGAGATCGCGCATTGCAATTTTGAAACCGCTGCCAAGTTCTG
>CANGZK010000026.1 GCA_947458565.1 Acidimicrobiaceae bacterium | reverse complement strand
ACCCAACAACATGACTGCCGATTGCACCAAATGGATAATTGCGTTTCCATTCCTCACGCACATAGACGCCCGGATAATCCTCAATTCGTTCGGCCAAAAAGAGAGCAATTTCCTCCGACACATCTTCTTTCAATGGCAATGCTTCGAGAGGACCAAAGCGCTTGTCTTCATATCTTTTAAACAAAGCCTCAATCGGCATTTCCAATGGGCCTGACAGTCGTTGAAACATTTCCAATCGATCTATCGGATCCTTCAGCACTCCACGATCAATTGTCGCTGTCAAAATTCGTTTGTTGTCCGCAACCACACGACCGTTTGCATCGAATATGCGTCCACGCTCTGGCAGCAGACGAATAGTCCGTGTGCGCACAGCAAGCACAACTGACTCGTTGTCTTTTGCCTGCACCGCTTGCATAAACCACATACGCACCGACAACGAACCCAATAACACTCCTGCCGCAACAGCTAGCGCAGTCAGTCTTCGTGAGCGATTGTTAATTCCCATTTCGCTTAGCCAACAATCGATTCTTTAAGAGTCCAGCGACAGACTGGCAAAAGTAAAGGCGCGATAAGCATTCCAATAACAGTCACAAATACAAACACCCCGACAACGTGTGGTTGAAAATGTCCGTTCAAACCCACCATCGATTGTGCAAGTGGAAACACCAACTCTCCGACTGCCCCAACGACTCCGATGGCGATGGCTCTTGTCCACCATGTTGGCTCCCGAACAAAAAACGGCAAGAGACCTGCCACGTAAGCGGCTGCACCAAACACCAAAGATGCAAGACCAAGCGGAGTAGACAACACACAGTCGTACATCACACCAACAATCAGACCGGAGATCGCCCCAACCTCCGACCCGTACAATGTGCCTGCAGTTACTGCAAACAACAGCATCACTGGGATCATCACACTGAATGGCCGCATGTCATTCAATATCGTTGTTTGTAGTCCGAGAAACATCAATGACATCAACACCAGACGCGTCCAACGGCTGGCCATTATTTGCAGCAGTCTCTCGCTCACGGTGCCGTTCGCTCAGTAATCGGCTGGTACAACAAAATGCGCACAAAACTCAAATTGCTCAAGTCAGCAACAATGTCAATTTCCAACAAAGGCCCAGCTGTTCCGAGTCTTTCTTTCACTCGAGACACAGTCCCAACCACAATGTCTGGCGGCGCGAGACTGAGTGAACCACCTGCCGTCACAATCGGTGACCCCGGTTGAACGACACCAAAGCGTTGAGCGGCATCGACGAAACGAACAGTTGGCACACGACCCGCACCGCGACCTTCCAAGATTCCTGTCTCACGAACCGAGATATTGGTGCCAGGGGGAATAGTTAAGGACGAAGAGATGATGGGCGTCCGCGGCGCAACGGTTGTGCCCGGAGTAAATCCAGGAATGTTTGACGTTGCTGGCACTGTTGGAACTGTTATTTGTGGGTCAATGGTTTCCGGTACTGAAACAATTGTGACTTCGGATGCAGGATCTCCACCAGGCACTGTTGTTGCGGTTGTCTTTGGAGCGTTGATGATTTTGACCGACAACGCATATTGCGGATCGGTGATCAACATCACTACAGCACGGTTTGAAAATACTTGGGTGATCTTGCCCACAAGACCTGCAGCATTGAGTACAGGCATGCCAACTTTGATGCCGCTCTCCGTACCTTGGTCGATCTCAACGCTTTGCACAAAATTCGATGGAGAATCACCGATCACTTGCGCACTCACCGAGTTAATGCCTGCCAATGTTGGCAATCCGTTGAGTGCAAGCAACTCTTGTGATAGGCGCACCGAAGCTGCAGCCGCAACTGCCGCACCTTCTTGTTGCGCAATCTTTTCTCGAAGCAATTCATTCTCTGCGGTTACATCGTTGTAGTGGGTTATTCCAAACCATGCATTAGTTGCAGGACGAGTCACCACTCGCGCCACACTTTCAACAGGTCTAAACACCGTTCCGAAAATTGACCGTAGAGATTTTGTTGCCGCACTTCCCTGCAGATCAAGTGTCACCAAGATGATCGACGTCAGCACAAGCAGCGCCATGATTCGTCTTGACTTCATTGACCGCTCAGCCACTAGGAAACCCTACGCAGACCTACTCGAAGGAGGTCTGAGCAGTCAGACCTTTCATGGCTTCTATGTTGTCAAGAGTCATACCGCAACCCAGCACCACTGAAAACAATGGCTCGGGTGCCAAAAATGCATGAATACCAGTGTCATGTGTGACGCGCTCAGCCAAGCCAGTCAGCAATGCACCGCCACCCGACAACGTGAGTCCGTGCCCGATGATGTCGGCTGCTAACTCTGGCGGGGTTCGCTCAAGCGTTGTCTTAATTGCATCGACTATTGCTCCCACACCAGGAGCCATTGCACTTCGAACGTCTTCGCTTGTCACCACTTGCGTGCGCGGCAACCCGGTCAATGTGTCTCTTCCGCCAACATCGGCTGTGAGTTCTTCTGCAAGGGGCCATGCCGAACCGAGTTGCAACTTCACTTCTTCAGCTGTGTTCTCGCCGACGTCCAACGAAAACTCGGTTCTAAACATCTCAACAATTGCCTGATTGAGTTCGTCACCAGCAACGCGCGCCGAATACGCGGTCACAATGCCGCCCATTGAAATCACTGCAACCTCAGTGGTGCCGCCACCGATATCAACAATCAAACTTGCGCTTGGAAGATGCACAGGAAGACCTGCACCAATTGCAGCGGCCATTGGTTCTTCGATGATGTACACCGGTCGTCGTGCACCAGCAAACTCTGCTGCTTCTTGCACAGCGCGGCGCTCTACTCCAGTGATTTCGGATGGCACACAAATAATCATTCTTGGCTTATTCCACCTACTTGTGTGTACCTGCTGAATGAAATAGCGAAGCATCTTCTCGCACACGTCAAAATCGGCGATCACTCCGTCTTGCAGCGGTCGCACTAAACGAATGTTTTGCGGGGCACGACCCCACATGCGCTTGGCTTCAAAGCCAACAGCGACAAGCTCGCCCGTTCGGTTGTCTACTGCCACCGATGACGGCTCGTTGAGCACTACCCCTTCACCTTTGACATACACCAGAGTGTTGGCGGTGCCCAAGTCGATGGCGATGTCACGTCCTAATGAAAGTGCGCCTCCACCAGCCATGCTTTGGTCTCCTTAGCGCGCCAACGCAGATGCGGGCACGTGGTTGATAGTCAAATCCTACCTAACTAAATTGATCAATCAGGTTCTACAGATTTGGGAAGAAGATCGCAATTTCGCGTGCTGCAGATACTGCAGAGTCACTTCCATGAATCAGGTTCTCTGTAAACAGAGTGCCATAATCGCCGCGGATCGTGCCTGGTGCTGCAGCCTTCGGGTTCGTTGCACCCATCATCGTGCGCAATACTTCCCAAGCGTCTTCTGGTCCTTCAATAACAAGTGCAACCACTGGGCCTCGTGACATAAATGCAACGAGCTCTGGATAGAAACCCTTGCCCTTGTGCTCTTCGTAGTGGCGCTCCAAAATTGCAGCATCCAACTTGCGTAATTCCATTGCAACAATCTTCAGACCTTTGGTTTCAAACCTTGAGAGAATGCTTCCGACGAGACCGCGCTCGACTGCATCTGGCTTGAGTAGGACAAGTGTTTTTGTGCTCATCCCTATAGTTTACGGCGCAAGTAGGTCCGAGCACTACCTACGACATACAAACTTCCTGCCACAAGCACAGCATCTTCCTCGCGAGCAATATTCAATGCCTTGTCGCAAGCCGCCTCAACCGTCTCGCACACCACAACTTGCTCGCAACCCATTTGCTTTGCCGCACCGCCAAGATCGTTCGCCGAAAGACCACGAGGCGATGGTGCCGTGCAGCAAATCACCACATCAAATTCGTCCGCACGCAAAGCTGAAAGCAGCATTTGCGGATCGCGACCTTTAAGCGCTCCCACAACCAAGATTCGTTTTCCTTCTGGGGAAAAATCATCAAAAAATACTTGAGCACAAACGTCGGCACCCGCCGGATTATGCGCGCCATCAATTACTACGAGTGGTCCGCGACCAAGTACTTCAAATCTGCCCGGCATCTTTACTGCCGCAAAACCCTCACGCACTACTTCAATATCCAACACATTGCCAAAGAACTCTTCCACTGCAGTCAAAGCAATTGAAGCGTTGTCCCCTTGATGCTGTCCGTGCAGCGGCAGCGGTAGTTCTTTGTACACCGCGCGCTCAGTGCGCACATCAATCATTCGACCGCCAACTGCTAATTCATTTTCCGAAATCTCGAAGTCGTTTCCTCGAAGTAGGACCGCAGCTGATTCTGCTGCATTCCAAATCTCCCGCAGTTCTTCGTTGGTGTCGCCCACGACGAGCACACTTCCCGGTTTGGAGATGCCAACTTTTTCAAAGGCAATATCTTCCAGTCGTGGTCCAGCAAATTCTTGGTGGTCCAACGCAATGTTGGTGATCACTGCAACAGCCGAATTCACAACGTTGGTTGCATCCCATCTTCCGAGCATTCCCACTTCAATGACCGCAACGTCCACAGCCGTGTCAGCAAAATATCGAAAGGCTGCCGCGGTCATGACTTCAAAATACGAAGGTCGCACGCCGCCTATTACTTCAATATCGGCGATGGCAGCAACACAATCGGCGAAATCTTGTTCGCTGATTGGTTCATTGTTACGAGAAATCCGCTCTGTTAATTTTTCCAAATGCGGGCTCGTGTAAGTGCCAACTTGCAAACCATGGGCGATTAAGAGCTGCGTGATGATCTGCGTAGTTGAACCCTTGCCATTAGTGCCAGTGATGTGAATGACTGGATAACTCAAGTGTGGCTGACCCATCAAATCCATAAAGGTATTGATGTTGTCTAGTGACGGAGATTCGACGCGACCAGTCTTTTCGTAGCTGGCATGCTCGTCTAAATAGTTGAGTGCCTCGCCGTATTGCATGGTGCGAAGGCTAGTTCTTAGGAAGCGGCGCGGCGCTGACGAGTAACGCGAGTATTTCGCATCACTAGTTCAGGACTCGACTTCGAAGTTATTGATTTTTCATCAAACACCACACGTGCAACGTCGGTGCGACCAGGTATTTCGTACATCGTGTTGAGCAATACTTCTTCCAAAATTGCGCGCAGCCCGCGAGCACCAGTGCCCCGATGCAACGCTTGTTCTGCAATTGCAACAAGTGCATCAGGAGTTACTTCAAGTTCAATGTCTTCGAACTCGAAGAACTTTTGATACTGCTTGAGCAATGCATTCTTTGGTTCTGTCAAAATTGAAATCAACGCAGCCTTGTCAAGACTGTGTACTGCGCCGACCATCGGCAATCGACCGATGAATTCAGGAATCATTCCAAATTTCAGTAAGTCCTCTGGCAACACCTGAGCAAACAACTGGCCCGGATCCTTCTCTGCTTTCGAGCGCACTTCAGCATGGAAACCGACGCCCTTATGACCAATGCGATTTTCTATGATTGTGTCGAAACCAGCGAATGCGCCGCCAACAATGAACAGAACGTTTGTCGTGTCTATTTGTATGAACTCTTGGTGTGGGTGCTTGCGACCACCCTGTGGCGGCACTGACGCAACTGTGCCTTCGAGAATCTTGAGCAACGCTTGCTGAACACCTTCACCCGAGACATCACGCGTGATCGAAGGGTTCTCGCTCTTGCGTGCGACCTTATCGATTTCGTCGATGTAGACGATGCCCATCTCTGCGCGCTTCACATCAAAATCGGCAGCTTGCAGCAACTTGAGCAAGATGTTTTCAACGTCTTCGCCCACATATCCGGCTTCGGTGAGCGCAGTCGCATCGGCAATTGCAAATGGAACGTTGAGCAGTCTTGCAAGTGTTTGGGCCATGTGCGTTTTGCCGCACCCAGTTGGGCCGAGCAGCAAGATGTTGCTCTTTTGCAGTTCAACTTCATCGCGACGAGCATTGCCCGAATTTTTGTACTTAATTCGGCGATAGTGATTAAACACTGCAACAGCCAAAACTTTCTTGGCTTGCTCTTGGCCGACAACATATTCATCCAAAAATGCACGAATGTCACGTGGGATTGGAAGCTCTTCAAGACCAACTTCGGCTGCTTGACCAAACTCTTCGTCGACAATCTCGTTACACAACTCGATGCACTCATCACAGATGTGCACTCCCGGACCAGCAATAAGTTTTTTGACTTGCTTCTGTGATTTGCCACAAAAAGCACACTTAATTAGTTCGGCTGTGTCACCAAATTTTGCCATGAGTCAGTTACCGGTGCTCAGCGAATCGGGCCAGTGCGATCGGCATGTGTGCGAGCTGTGATGATCTCGTCAATCACTCCGTATTCAAGAGCAGCAGGTGCTTCAAGTACAAAGTCGCGATCGGTGTCATTATGAATGCGTTCAACCGACTGACCGGTGTGCTCAGCCAAAATTCCTTCGAGCAACTCGCGCATGCGCAAAATTTCGCGGGCTGCCAACTCAAGGTCGGTTACTTGGCTGTAACCCACCTGACCATACGGCTGGTGCAACAACACTCGCGAGTGAGGCAAAGCCAGGCGCTTTCCTTTTGTGCCAGCGGCAAGCAACACAGCGGCGGCCGATGCGGCCTGACCAAGACAAATAGTTGCAATGTCATTCTTGATGAATTGCATGGTGTCGTAGATAGCAAATAGCGCCGTGATATCGCCACCAGGACTATTGATATAGATGTTGATGTCTTTGTCGGGGTTTTCGCTCTCGAGGTGAATCAACTGTGCACAAATGAGGTTGGCAATGGTGTCGTCAATTGGGGTGCCAAGAAAAATAATGTTCTCTTTCAGCAACCTGCTGTACAGGTCGGACGTGCGCTCTCCACGACTGGTCTGCTCGGTGACATTGGGAACGTAATAGTTCCGCATCACATTTTCTTCACGCATAACGCCGTCTCCTTGCAAGGTGTCTAGTCGATAGCCAACTGCACTGCCGACCGTCTAGATAGTAGTTGCACGGCTTGCTTATTCGGTGGAATTCCCTTGTGACTCATCACCGAATAGATCATCAGCACTGATTGCGTTTCCTTCGGGATCCACAAGGGTCGAATTGCGCAACAACCAATCGACGGCTTGCGATTTATGAATTTGGGCAGCCAATTCGGTCAACGCATCGTTCTCTTGGTAGGCCTTACGAACCTGATTGACCTTGCGGCCAACTTGCATCGCAATGCGCTCAAGTTCTTGTTCAATGTCATCATCGCTAGCGGAAATGGCTTGAGCGACAGCGACTGCGCGCAACGCAAGATCGACCTTGACTGCTTTTTGCGACTCGGTGCGCAAATTTTCGATAAAGCTCTCTGTTGTTTGACCTGTTGCCGACAACCATTGATCGATCGAAACGCCTTGCGACTGAAACTGTTCAACAGTGTTGCGTACTCGCGCTTGCAAATCACTAGCAATCATTGCTTCAGGAATGTCAATCGTTACCAGTTCTGCCAAGGCAGTAGTGGTGCGCTCCACAAACACGCTTCGCGTTTGATTCAGTTTGATTTCTTCTAGGCGTTTGCGCAACGAAGCCTTCCATGCGTCAACAGTTTCAAACTCTGAGACGTGCTCGGCAACCCACTCATCGGTCAAGTCGTCGAGCACCATCTCTTGCACTTTTTTCACAACCACTGTCATCTCGGCAATATCGGTTGTGCCATTTGGTGCTTCAGAGTACGTAATGGTCGAGCCCAACTTTTCGCCAGTCAATTTCTCATCGAAGCTTGCAGACACCCATCCCTTACCAACTTCGTATGCCCAGTCTTCAACGTTGAGTCCTGGTACCGGAGTGCCTTCGCGAGTTCCGCTCAGGTCGAGCGACACGTGGTCGCCTTTAGCAATCGCGCGGTCTACATCCTTTAGAACACCATGTCGCGAGCGCTCGGACTTCATTGCATCGTCAACATCTTCTTCTTTAACCAGCAGAGCCGGCAACTCAATACGCAAACCGTTGTAACCAGGCACAGTCACGATTGGTCGTACTTCGCACGTGGCATCAAAACCCAAGATGCCCTCTACTTCACCCTTCGTCACTTCAATCTGCGGTGTCGCAATCAGGTCAACATCATGTTCGCGAACGGCTAATGCCAAATACTCAGGGATCGAATCTTGAATTGCCTGCGACCGTGCTGCGCCAAGTCCGATCTGGGCTTGCAACAATTGTCGCGGAGCCTTGCCTTGGCGAAACCCTGGAATCCGGATTTCATTTGCGATTTTTCGGAAGGCTTTATCGATATTTCGATCGAATTCGACCTCGTCAATTTCCACTGACAGTTTGACTTTGTTGCCCTCGAGGGTCTCAATGATGCTTTTCACAGAGCGCAAAGTGTACCCTTTTCAATTGTGACAGCCTCATGGAAACCACATTCACTTGCAACGCCGCATGCCGGCCAGATCGACCTCAAAAATGGTGACAAAGTACAGCTCACGGTCGAACGAGATGGGTTGCCTGTAGGCAGCGAGGGCAAGGTCATTTTGGCCAATGGTTCCAATTGGTTGCGGTACCGAGTGCGTTTTGCTAACGGCACCGAAATTGGCGATCTCGACCACCGCAGCATCGTTCCGATTGGCAAGACTGCTCGACGCCTCGAGCGAGCCGCCAAGCGCGCTTCATAAATCGCTGCAGTTTTCGCAACTCGTAGTACCGTTCGCGCTATGACATCTCCGAACGATCTTCGCAACCGATTTCCTGGCGCACGCAATGATTGGGCGCGCTTCGACGGCCCCGCAGGAACACAAATGGTTGATTCGGCAATTCGCGCAATGAGCGACTTCGCTGCCAGCGGAGCAAACGCTAACACCGGTGGATATTTTGCTTCCGCAAACGACTGTGATGATCTGCTCAACCGAACGCGTCAAGTTGTTGGCACATTGTTTGGCGCAGACCCGGAGGGCATTTGCTTCGGCGCCAACATGACAACGATGACTATGGCATTCACTCGTGCAGTTGCACGCACGCTCAAGCCTGGCGACAGAGTCGTTGGAACCAAACTCGACCACGATGCCAACGTTTCACCTTGGCGCATTGCATGCGAACTGTCTGGCGCCGAACACGTTCTCGCACCGTTTAGCACCACAACATTCATGCTTGACACCGAAGCAATGCTCAAGATGATCACGCCCAACACCAAGTGGGTTGCAATAACTGGTGCATCCAACTTGCTCGGCACTGCGCCTAATCTCCAACCGATTATCGATGCAGCCCACGACGTCGGTGCAAGAGTTTTTGTAGATGCCGTGCACTTGGCAGTGCACCAACCAATCGATATTGCTCAACTGGGCTGCGATGTCTTGGCTACTTCCCCATACAAGTGGTACGGCCCTCACGCAGGAGTGCTTTGCGTCAATCCAGACTTACTCAATTCGTTACCTGTCGCCAAGGTTCGTCCAGCCGAAAATGTTGGACCCCGTAGGTTTGAAACTGGTACTCCAAACTTTGAAAGTATTGCTGCAGTCGAAGCATCTGCACGCTTCTTACTCGAAGAAGATATGCAAAAAATCATGTCGTATGAGAACGATATTTTTGCGCCGCTACTTTTTGGATTACTCGCAATCGAAAACGTCAAGGTTTGGGGTATTCCCACTCTCGAAGGAAGAACTCCTACTGTCTCATTCACCATTGATGGTCACCACCCCGACCATGTTGCCCAGGTGCTCGCCGACGCTCGCATTGCGGTTTGGTCAGGTAGTTCGTATGCGGTTGAAGCCGTTGATCAGCTGGGACTGACTGAAAGTGGTGGCGTTGTGCGTGCGGGCATCACGAGATATGTCAACAGCGACGATGTTTCACGATTGCTACAAGTTGTGACTTCGCTCGCGTCTCATCACTAGTTCGCATCGCTAGGATTACCAAAGTCCGGGGAGTGGCGCAGTTGGTAGCGTGCCTGGTTTGGGACCAGGAGGCCGGGGGTTCAAGTCCCCCCTCCCCGACAAATAATTATGACACCCCAAGCCCACAACCCCGAGATCGACAACGCCAAATACGTTTCGTTCGTCTCGTTCCGCAAATCTGGACAACCCATTGCCACTCCCGTGTGGATCGCCCCATTTGAAGAGGGTTACGGCTTCACGATTGAAAGCACGTCGGGCAAGGCCAAGCGACTTGCCCACACTTCGCGTGCAACTATTCAAGCGTGCAACTTCAAAGGTGTCATCACGCCAGGTGCCACCATCTTCAACTGCGAGGCATCACTTGTAATGCACAAACGCGCTGAAGAAGTTCGTGATGCGATTGCGCACAAATATGGCTTCACTTACAAAGTGTTTTCGATCTCGCTCTGGTTCAAAGATCGCTTTGGAAAATCAAAGGGACTTCCCGAAGCTGCAGTGATTCTAAAAATTACGCCGTAAATTTTTAGCGATTTACTGAATACTTCGTCGACTTCGATGACATTGCATCGAGCACCTCCGCTATTGGCCGCACGCCAATCCCAACGGTGTTTGGCACATCGATGTAGCCATCACGAAGCTCAAACGGCTCGGTCACATCTTGAGTGAAATACCTTGACGAAGCAGAAGTGTCCCCCGGCAATGTAAAGCCTGGCAACGCAGCAAGCGCCAGGTTTGCAGCGCGACCAATGCCAGTTTCCAGCAATCCCCCGCACCACACGGGCACACCACGCGACACACACAGATCGTGAATCTTTTTCGATTCCAAATATCCACCAACACGCCCTGGCTTGATGTTGATGATTGAACACGCGCCGATATCGATTGCACCACGAGCGACATCAAAAGTTGTGATCGACTCATCCAAACAAATCGGTGTACCAACTTTTTTGCTCAACTCGACATGTCCGATCAAATCTTCTTCGGGTAGCGGCTGCTCAATCAGAAGCAAATTGAATTCATCGAGCTTTGCAAGATGCGATGCGTCATCAATCGTGTAGGCAGAGTTTGCATCTACCTGCAACAACATGTCATCACCGAAAGCTTCGCGCACGGCACGAACCCGATCGATATCCAAGCCAGGCTCAATTTTGAGTTTGATACGCACATATCCTTGCGTCAAATACCCGCTAACTGTTT
>CANGZK010000025.1 GCA_947458565.1 Acidimicrobiaceae bacterium | reverse complement strand
GCTTGGATATGAATTGCGTTCAATGCACAAGTTGTGCACGTAGACATCAATCTCATCGGTGGTGATACCAGGGCGTACAAATTCTCCTGCCAACTTCAAGACTTCAGCGGCCATCTTGCCAGCCACACGCATTTTCTCGATGATCTCTGGAGTCTTGACAGCAGATTCCTGCCAACGCTGCACCTTGCCTGTTTCGGCGTACGGCGGACGCACGATATGTGCTGGCACTTCTCTACGCGGGCTCACTGCATGTGGCACAACTCGACCGTCTAATTGCTTATGACAGCGCTTGTACTTACGACCACTGCCGCACCAGCAAGGATCATTGGCCACGGGCAGAACAGATGGAGGAGTAGTTGGGACTGTGGTGGACATTGCTTATAAGGCTACGCCAGCGCTCGGCACCGAGACCATCAAATGCCAGTTTTGTAATTCGAATTCTTAAGAGCAGGAGTGGAATCCAAGAAAATATGTCCGCTCTACTGATCCTCCGCACACATGACGGCACAAGAACAAACAAACCAAGGAGCAATCCAGATGAATCAAGGAATGTTTAATGTGCTGACCAGGTCGCGATTGAGTACGAGTGAAAGCTCTACCTCTCCGCTTGATGTGCTCCAGCAATCTGCGCGACCTTCCCGCAAACAGCGAATGCCAGAGATGGCGGTAGGCATTGCTCTTGTGATCGGGGGAGTCATCGGTTCACTATTGCTCTTTCAGTCAGCGACGAACACCATCACTGTTGTGTCTTCGTCGCATTTCCTTTCGCGTGGCCATGTCGTTACTCCTGGTGACTTGGTGGCGATGGAACTCTCTGAGCAGTCGGGTAAATCGTTTGTCAAAGCGGGTGATGCGCAATCGCTGGTCGGCAAATCAATGGCCAATGATGTTGGTCCATCTACGCCAATTCATCCATCGATGTTGCAGATTCGAGAACCGCTAGCGACTGGTGAAGCACTCACCTCAACAGCAGTAGAGGTTGGTGATTTTCCGCCGACACTCGCCGATGGCGACCGAGTGCATTTGGTGTTTGCATCAGATGATTCAAGTGGTGGCGCACTTCCACCTGTTCTGTACGGCCAAGTGGTGACCGTGTGGTCGATCGTGCAACCCGATAATTCTCTGAGTGCAGCGGTAGTTACCTTGCGTGGACCAATTGATCTTGCTTTGGCAATTGCAGGTGCAGGCAAGGTGCATATTGCATTGCTTGGCGATGTTGTAACGGATGTGCAACCATGACCGTTTTACAACTACACAACGAAATCAATAATGCTCTGCCTGACACTCTGTTGGTAGCCGCGCTCGCGACACGAGTAGGTGAAGCACTTGCTGATGAACGCATCTTTCGCCGAGCCAAAGGCGACGCCGACCTACTCATTGCCCAAGAGTGGGACTTTGCAAGAAGCGCTGCACAAGCCGAATGCGCCCGATTGGGTACATCTCGTCGCCAAGAGGGTCGGGTTCCACTATCGGATTTGCAGGAACAACAACTTACTAATGCTGCTATTGCACAAGTGCTCGGTCTCGGCCGTTTGCAATCCTTATTAGATGATCCTGAAATAAGCGACATTCACGTGCGTGGTTGTGCCCCGGCTTGGGTGAAGTTGCGCAACGGCACTCGAATGATGGTTGCACCGGTTGTCGACACTGATGATGAGTTAATTGAATTGATTCGTCGAGCAGCCACACGAATGGGTCGAACGGAAAGGCGATTTGATGCAGCTACTCCTGAACTCAACCTGCAACTTCCTGATGGCTCAAGATTGTTTGCAACGATGGAAGTTTCTGCTCGTCCAAGTCTGGTGATCCGCAGGCATCGTTTCGAGATATCTACGTTGAATGAATTGCGCTTGCGTGGATTATTTGATGAGACACTAGAAGATTTTTTTGCAGCTGCAGTGAGCGCCAAGCGCAACATCGTGATCGCCGGTGGAACAGGATCCGGAAAGACAACATTGTTGCGCGCGCTCATTAACGAAGTGAGCGCAAGCGAGCGGATTGTCACCATTGAGGATGCATATGAACTTGGTCTTGATCGTTTTGAAGACTTACATCCAGATCACGATGCATTGCAGTCACGTCCAGCAAATATTGAAGGACGTGGTGAAATCACCCTCGCCGATCTCACACGCATGGCTTTGCGAATGGACCCTGATCGTGTGATCGTCGGTGAAGTGCGCGGAGCTGAGGCATTTCCAATGTTGATGGCAATGAGTCAAGGCAACAATGGCTCAATGTGCACGATGCACGCCGATAGCACAAGGTCAGTGTTCCCAAAATTGGCCGCGTATGTTTCGATGGCATCAACAGGTTTGCCAATCGAGACAGTGAACTTGCTTGTTGCAAGTGCAATTCACTTTGTTGTCTACATCGATAACACTGATTCGGTACGTCGTGTTACGTCAGTGCGCGAAGTAGTTGACAGTGAAGGTTCAATCATTATTTCTAATGAGATTTTTCATCTTGATATTGAAGATGGTCTTGTAACTGGTTTTCCATTGCGAGAACACACCCGCAAACTTCTTGCAGCACATGGGTTGGGCTCTCAAATATCCAGTACGCAAAAGATTGAGAACGCTTCATGAGTGCGTTGCTTATTGGGTGTTTGGGGGCAGTTGTTGGTTTAGGTGTTTTTGTTCTTAATTCCGCGTTTCGTGGTGGGCGTGGGCTTTCGTCTGTGTTTATTTCTCGTGCTTCCGTTTCAAGTTCAGATTTTGCATGGAGATGGCAGTTACTGATGGTCCCAGCAACTGCGTTGGTGGTGTACGTAGCGAGTGGGTGGATTGTGATTGCGTTCGCTGCAGGGGCGGTGGCTGGCGTAACACCCGGCATCGGTCGTCGTCCCGTGAAGCACCGCGATGAACAAGAGCTGGTTGATGCAATTGCATCATGGACTGAACAGTTGCGCGACACTCTTGCGGGTGCACATGGTCTAGAACAAGCAATAATCGCTACCGCTCAGCACGCTCCACTTCCGATAATCAAGGCTGTCGAGCGACTTGCAGCATTTATGTCATACGGATCGCTCACTGATGGACTGCGGCGTTTTGCCGAAGACGTTGATCATCCGACCGCCGATTTTGTTGCAGCGGCACTCGTGACCGCCACCCAACATCAGGCTCGAGATATTGGCGTGTTGTTAGGTCATCTGGCCCAATGTGCACGGGATGAAAGCCGTATGCGAAGCAGAGTGTGGGTGGGGCGCTCACGAACACGAAGTGCAGTGCGCATCATCACTGGAGTGATCTCCGTCTTCGTGGGCGGACTTTTCATCTTTAATCGGGACTATCTGCAACCGTATGAATCAGTTGAGGGACAACTTATTTTGTCAATGATCTTGATGACATTTGTTGTTGCGGTTGTAGTGATGCACGCAATGTCACAGATCGAAGTTCCTGAGCGATTTGTACGTCGACGAGTAAGGGTTGCACGATGATCGTTGTCGCTTTAACAGGGCTGTGTATTGGGTGTGGGCTAGTCATTGTGACATTGCCAACCACTACACAACGCTCTCGAAATGTTCTTGCTGTCACGTTTCCAAAAGCTCAAGCACAACTGCGGCAACGAACAAGTGATCGACATCGCGCTGACTTGGCGCTCACCGAACGAGTGGCACAAGACATGGTCGTACAGAAACTGGTTTGTGGTCTGGTTGGTTGTTTTTCCCCGATTGCATGTGGCGCGTTGATCACGACAATAGGTGGCAGTCCCTCCATGAGCCTGTTGTTGTTGAGCTCGATCTTTTGTGGGCTTCTGGGCTTTGCATTGCCAGACCGCATGTTGCGAAATACTGCCAAGCGACGACGCAAAAGTTTTTTACACGCTTTCTCAAGTTTTCTTGATCTGACCAATGTTTTGCTTGCCGGCGGCGCTGGCACCGAGACAGCATTGTTGGCTGCGGCCGACGCTGGTGACGGCTGGGCTTTCGAGCAACTTCGCAATGCACTTGTTCGTGCTCGCAGTTCACATCATTCACCGTGGGTCGAACTTGCTGCCCTAGGGGAGCGATTTAATCTCACTCAAGTTGTTGAGGTCGCTGGCAGCGTGCAATTGGCAGGTGAGCATGGTGCGCGTATTCGATCATCTTTGTCAGCAAAAGCAGAATCACTGCGACATCGTCAGATGAGCGAAATTGAGGCGGCTGCAAATTCAGCTACGGAGCGCATGGGTGTGCCGATGGTGTTGCTTTTCTTGGCATTTATCGTTTTGATCGGATATCCCGCAGTCACATTGATTGTTGGCGGATTGTAAATGCTTACTCAGCACTGCACATTTGGCACACTCGCACACACATTTGAGCGAGCAACAAATTACTCAATGTATTCACCGACAAAATGAAAGAGGCAATAGAAAATGACATCACTTAAAAACACATGGCAGTACTACTGGATTCGATTTACTGCATCAGCCGAACAAGACGCTGATCGAGGAGAAGTGAGTGCGACAACAGTTGTCATGGCTGCAGCATTGATTGCTCTTGCGATTGTCGTTGGAGCAACCATTACGTCAAGGGTTCGAGACAAAGCTAATTCGCTCGATCTCGGCTGATATGAGTTTTGACAAAGGAGAGACCACAACGCAGGTACTACTTGGTGTGCCGGTGGTGTTTTCTCTTTTGTTGATGGCAATACAAGGCGCTGTATTTTTTCACACCGCCAACATTGCTTCCGTCGCTGCTGCTCAGAGTGCTGCCGCTGGGGCAGCGGTCGACGGAGGCATGTTGCCAGCTCTCGACAAGGCTGCAAGAACAATTGCCGAGTTGTCAGGCCATTCATATAGTTTGCCCCAAGCAGTGATTACCACTGATGAAGTTGTAGTTACTGTGCGCTTGAGAGTGCCGCAAGTTGCACCATTTTTCTCGTTTGTAGTCACACGTGTTGCTCATGAGCCACTTGAGCGCTACATCTCAGAGATGGATAGATGATGCGGGAAGAAGGGAGTGCCACTGTTGAATTGGTGCTACTCGCACCAATTCTGATGATCCTCGTGTTGTTTGTGGTGTACGCGGGACGGGGTGCTGAAGTGCTCACCCAGATTCAGCATGCTGCTGATCAGGGAGCGCGAGCGGCTTCCATGGTGCATCCATCCCGGATGCAAACCGTCGGTCGAGAGTCGGCATTGCGTGATCTTGAGCAAAATGGTGCCGCGTGCATCAATGCAGTGGTCAACGTTGCTTTTGATGATGAGTCAATAATTCAAACAGTGCTTGTGGAAGTGGAGTGTGCAGTCAACGCGACAGGTCTCAACTTATTGAGTGTTCACGAGCGACTTTTGCATGCTGAGTCGATTGAAGTAATTGATCAATGGAGGGTTGACTAGTCATGCAACGTTCAAAAGATGATTGTGGGTCGATTACTGCTTTTGTGGTGATGCTGACGATGACGTTTGTGGCGTGCGCTGGACTTGCGGTTGACGGCGGACGTTTAGTCGCTGCGAAAGTACAGCTTGCTGATCAAGCAGAAAATGCTGCTCGAGCAGGTACGCAAGAAATTATGGCTCTGCGCACTGGCGATCCAAAAGTTGATGTGGATAGGGCGATCATGACAGCAGAAAATTTCATGGCTCGGCATCAAATACATGGGAAGGCAAGCGCTACGCCGTCAGAGGTAACAGTGACAACTACGCGAATTGTCACGATGTCGTTACTGAAATTATTTGGGGTGGGAAGCCGACTTATTAGTGCTCAACATTCTGCCCGGCCAGTGACGTCCCCATGAGACGCTTCATTGCACTTGTGGCAGGAAGCCTCTTTCTCGGTGGGCTGCCACTCGTATTGATCTTGACTGGTGTGACACCATCAGCGATTGCATCTGTTTTGGTCAATACGGTCGCAGTGCGCAATCCATTGCAAATTGTCATACAAGTTGGGTTGCTTGGTTTGTGGTCAACGTGGTTATGGGGGTTCGGTTCAGTCGTGATTGACATCATTCGCACCTGGGGTGTGCGTCATGACCATTCGATTGTTGTCATGTCAAGTCGCTACTCACTGTTGTTTGTAGTTGCTCTATGGTCAATTTTATTTGTAAGTCGCTCTGCACCAGCAGCAGCAGAATCGGTGGCTAGCGAGCAAGTGGTGGCATTAACTACGAGTGCAGATCATGAACTATCGCCTGATGCGGTTCCGCTTGCTCTAGGTAGCTCGGCAGTATTGATTGCTGGTGTGTTGACGCATGTCGGTTTTCTCCGAGATAAACAATTGCGTTTCGCGCCTGCAGGATCATTCATGCCACCGATTTCGCAACGATCAGCATTTACCTGGGCGGAAATGCATCATCGAAATCAGGAGCAATACTCCGATGGGATGCCTACAAAAACGCAGGCATTGCTTGCCGTGGGCGATGAATCTCGACAACTTGATGGCGTACCAAACGAATCTGTTTTCCCATTTGTCCATGTTCCACTTGGTGTTACATCTGACAAGATATTTCTCGTAGCACTCGCACCAGGAACTCGCTTTGACATTGTGGCCATTGATATTGAATTAGCCAAAACTGCAGCACGACACCTCATAGCTATCGCGCAGCTTGCGGCTCGGGACGGCGGCATTCAGGTGGTCGTTGAGTCAGCTCCAAATTTTAGTTATCTCGATATCTCGAGTGATGCAACACGCAACGTGGTCAAACCAAGTGGGGGTGCTGTAATCCGCATTGTGATTGATGAGAGTAAAGATGTTCATGCGCCGAGCTTTGTTGTTGCTAGCAATGAAGCGGTCGTGAGGATCTGTGTGCAATCAGATAATCCAAAACGGATGCAACTCGGTGCTAGTGGTTGGATGCTCATGCCAAACGAGGAACGATTGTCTGTTTTCGGTTTGACCGAGTTTGAAACTACTGCGGTTCAAGATCTGTTTGTTGAGTTGTCCAAACCAGTAGAAGAGGATAAACGGCAATTTGAAACAATAAGTGCTGACTGGAATGTGTGTGTGAGGTTACTTGGCCCAGTGGATGCGGAGTCACGGTGCGGGGTTCCAATTAGTTTCGAAAAATCAAAGTCACTCGAGCTGCTCGCGTGGTTGACTACTCATCGCGATCGTCCAACTCGCATTGCTGCGCGCACGGCATTATGGGAAATCAGTGTTCAGGATGCCACATTTAACAACGTTGTTTCCGGGTTGCGGCGGGGGCTCGCATCTGGCTCGGTTGGTGTTGACCAGATCGAATTCTTACCTAAGACCTTTACTGACCATCTTTCAATTCATGGGTCAGTAATTACCGATGTGGACGTACTGAACGATGCTGTGAGTCTTGTTAAAAATCGAGGCGATAGAGAATCGTGGTTTGCATTACAAGATGCTCTTGATCGGGTTCGGGATCTGCCGTTCGCGGGAACTGATTACTTATGGCCGGATTCGGAAGGGATCACTTCCAACTTCATCTTGTCGGTGATTACTGGATCGGTTATGGCCGCCGAGCACGCACTACAGCAAGGCGACACAGAGGGAGTTTTTTGGGCAACAGGTCAAGGCCTCAAGGTATTGCATGGCCACGAAGAACTGGTGTCCTTAAGAATGCGCGCATACGGTGATGTTGGTGACAGAGCAGGGGTAAATGCGGAATGGTCAAGTTATGAGCGCTCCTTACTCCACGATTCTTGGAGTGGTGGTGTTCCCTCTGCACGAATGGTTGACCTTAAACGTGAATTGATCGGCTAAGTCGTGTTTGCGTTAATGACCAATACGATCAACGCATGACAACTCAGCCCCCAGTTATTGACAGCCCAACCGAGTGGGTTGCAGACCACATCACTCGATACGTCGAAACAAATGGCGAAGACGGACACATGTGGCGTGGTGTTCCAACATTGTTGCTCACTACAACCGGCCGCAAGTCTGGTGCGTTGCGTCGCACTGCATTGATTTACGGAACTCTCGGTAGTGACTATTTGTTGGTGGCATCGAAGGGCGGATTTCCAACTCATCCGTTGTGGTACACCAACCTTGAGGCCGATACAGTCGTGACATTGCAAGTTGGAGCCGATGTATTTCAAGCTCGTGCTTCAACAATGCCAGAAGGTGCAGAGCGTGATGCCGCTTGGCAATCGATGGTTGATATATGGGCAGACTTCGCGGTGTATCAAACAAAGACCGAGCGTCGTATTCCGCTCGTGCGACTTACGCGAATTTGATTAGTTCGTCGAAGGCGCTCTGGCGCCAAAACAGTCTGGTCGTTACTTGAGCAGGCTCGTAGTTGTTGTAACAAAGTAAGCAAGAACAACAGAGACAATCAATGCCAGCACGGCTCCCGCCACAAGCGACCCAACTCCAAGTTGGGTTGCAGCGTTGATGCGCTGCTTCTGATCTATCTCTCTATATAGAGGTGTGTTCAACCGTTTTTGAACTTTGACACGAACAGCCGAACCTTGTTCTGGCGTGGCAGGCTTAGAGCGACCCACCAATAGGATGGCGCCAAGTGTCAGGACAACAATCAATAATGTTCTGACGGTGGTACCAGCAACTGAAGTAGCCACGGAAAGAGCGATGAGCGAAGAAAACAGCACCACGATGGATACAAGCGTACCGTTCCCACCGCCGACCGTGCAGAACGTGCCGCTGGATGATGGCAGCGCTAGCGAAACTGCGCGCATAAATCGCCGTTTGTGGTGGGCAATGCCGATACTCACGGTTGCTTGGATTGGGCTTATCGCGATCGTTGCTGCGTCACTGACTCCACTCAAATTATGGGAACTTGCGCCAGGCTCGGCCGAACAAGTTTCGAATCGATTGAGTTTTGATAAGGCAGCACTCTCGAAAGTGATGCGCTACCCAGCAAAAACTCCCGTGCTGTTTGTAACCGCGTTTGGAAGCAAACTCACCGCACTCGATGCTTTTGCTGGAGCACTCGATAAAGACGTTGATGTTCAGACGTATAAAGAACGTTATGGAACATCGACTCCGACTGAACAGCAGCGCCTTGGATATCAGTCGATGACGACAGCAAAACAGATTGCCGAATATGTTGCCTACACACGACTGGGCCTCGACGCATCGTTTGTGTATGGAGACATAATCATTGAAGAACTTGTGTGCCTTGAAAATCCTGGGCCGATGAGTGCGTGTAAACAATTACAACTCGGTGACACCATCACCACACTTGATGGTGAGCCAACCCCAACACTTCTTGATCTGGCTCCACTTATGGCCGACAAGAAACCAGGCGACATTGTGACGCTGACAATCAAGCCAGCGGACATCCCGGGCGGTGCATTATCGGCAGAGAAATATGTAAAAAGAATTCAACTGATTGCCGATCCCGACACACCGACTCGACCGATCATTGGCTTCATTCCAGCCGACACTCGCACCGTGCAACTTCCATTTGAAGTTGATATTGACACTGATCAGATCGGTGGACCATCTGCTGGACTCGCTTTTACTCTTGCTCTGCTTGACGAATTGACACCTGGAGATTTGATGGGTGGCGTAAAGGTTGCAGCCACCGGCACAATCGAAGAAGACGAAACTGTTGGAGCAATCGGTGCACTTGCTCAAAAGGCAGTCGCGGTAAAAGCTGCTGGAGCAAAGGTGTTTTTGGTACCAAAGGGACAAAGCGAAGAAGAATTGGCCGATGCGCGACGTGCAGCTGGGCCATCTGTACGTATCGAACCTGTCGCCGATTTGACCGAAGCGCTTGCAATTCTTGAATCGCTTGGAGGCAGTGGCTTAAGCAATGCCACAATCGAGCTCTAGTAAAGGCGTACTCTTGTTTGCATGGCGATTTCTTTTTCGCGCCCCGATCCGTCCTCACCGGCGGCAGTTGGATCTGCGCAATTCACGGTCACACGTCGTGGCTTTGACACAGAAGAAGTCCGTGATTTTTTACGCAGTGTTTCTGCCGAACTAGGCCGGCTACAGGAGCGTGAGCGCTTTTTAGAAAGCGAACTGCGCGCGATGCAAACTCGTGGCATGTCTGGGCCAGGGGTGCTCGACGAAGAGACCGTAACCGCTTTGCTCGGCGAAGAAACTGCTCGAGTACTCACCGTTGCCCGCGAAGCCGCCGCGCAAATGAGAGTGCGGGCTGCCGAAGCAGCCGAGCGCTTGGTGCGCGAAGCCAATGCCGACGCAATACGAGTTCGCGAAGATGCCGATATTGAAACTTCGCGCCGACGCAGCGACGCAGTCTCGGATGTTGAAGCCGAACTTGAATTGGCCAAGCAACAGGGTCGCGAGATGGTGAACGAAGCACGCGAATACCGCGAAAAGGTTCTGTCGGAATTAGCGCGACGTCGAGAACTTGCACGGCAACAAATTGAACAACTGATTCATAGTCGAGACAGGTTGGTCAATGCATTTGATCGTGCTCGACATGCCGCCAATGACGTCGTTGGCGATCTCGCCGAATTTGATGATTTGTCAAACGAAGTGGCGCACGCAACTGGAATAACCAAGCCAGTCAGTGAAAACACCAGTGGTTTTATTGACCATGCGCAGGACCCTGAAGCGATTCCACAGAAAATAACTGGAAGACAGTTGCTCGAGGTTGTCGAAGAGGAATTAACAGAGCACGAAGAAATTGTTCTTGAAGTTGCAACAGAAGAAATTGTTGAACTCGTTGTTGAAGACGTTGTTGAAGAAGTTGTTTTGGAAGAAGTCGAAACGAACATCACGTCAATTCATGAAGAACAAGTTGGCATGTCTGATCATCCATCTACAGACGCTCCAGTTGCAGAACGCATGGCTGAAGTGGTGCAGCTTTTTGGAAACAAGCGCCGCGAAGCAACGATTACACCTGTAGTTACGCCGGCACCAACACCATCACCGAAGCCAGAACCAACGGCCAAGATTGCTGAAGTAAAACCCCAGACGTCCAAGACGCCAACCAAGACACCAGCGAAGAAATCAGTTGATGATCTTTTTGCGAATTTGCGCAAAACATCAACCGCTGATGTTGCGCGAACTGCCAAGCCAAAGACTGTCTCGGTAGAGCCAACAGAGACGAAGACCAAATCACCTAAAGCTGTAGTTCCAAAAGTTGATGGATTGGTTTTTGAGCGACGAGACGAAGTATTGGCACCGATCATGGTGGCACTCACCAGCAAAATAAAGAGAGTGCTTGCTGACGAAGAAAACTCAATGCTCACTTACCTGCAAGGCAAGAAAGCAGCAGTTGCTCTAGAAAAAGTATTGCCAGAACCATCG
>CANGZK010000024.1 GCA_947458565.1 Acidimicrobiaceae bacterium | reverse complement strand
GTCGTCAACTGCAATGCTCCAGTCGTTTGCAAACTGTTCGACATTGCTTGCAACGAGAAGAAGTTGATTTTGTGGTTCACGTGGAATCGGCAAGTCGTATTGACCGAAAGCTCGTAGTGAGAGTTGCCCGATCATTGATCCGATCGACATACCCATCATTGCTGGCGCCATCATCTTGTTGAGCGACAACATCATTGCGGCGATCTGATCGGTTTCGATATCAAGCTCGGTGCCAGGCTGCGACGCATCAACACTTGGGTTGCTAAGAGCGGTAGCAAGTTGCGTGAAGAGCGGCTTGTAGGACTCGAGTGTGTGGTGTACCCACGTGGAGTGATTGGTGACAACGATGTTGGGAAGTGCTGTGCCAGTGCCAGTAGCTAATCCGGTGTAGTTGCGCACATGTATGTCGGCAATTGGTGCAAGTTGCTCGAGGCCCACCCGAGAAGTTGGATCAACATTGGCTTCGGTGTTGGTGCCATTCGTTGCAGTCGAGATAGCAACTTGCCGAGCAACATCCCACTGAAGTGGACCTTGGCCTGCCATTGCCTTTGCAAGGTCGCCAAAAAGTGGAATTCCAGCAAATGGTTGTTCGTTGGGATCGTTGCTCACTGATCTAGAGCCTATTAAATATTTAAACTAATAGACCATCCACAACCTCGGGTACGCTGAAAGTGATGTCACATCGCGAATTCTCTCAAGACAGCAACGTGTGGCTTGAAATCACTGCTGCGCCACTTGATGTTGGAGCTGTCTATAACTGGGCAGTCACCGATTCGTGTGGGGCCGTGGTGTTATTTTCGGGCACTGTGCGCAATCATTCTGAAGGACGTACTGGTGTGCACACCTTGAGTTACGAGGCCTTCGAAGAAGAAGTCATTCCGAAGTGTCGCGAAATTGTTGCCGAGATGAAAAATCAGTGGAGCGACTTGGGCAGAATTGCGCTTATTCACCGAGTTGGCGATCTCAATCTTGGAGAGTCTTCTGTACTTGTCGTTGTCTCTGCTCCTCATCGACCAGAAGCATTTGAAGCAGCAAGATTCGGCATTGATGCATTGAAAGCAACAGTGCCAATTTGGAAACGCGAAGCATGGGAGACCGGAAGTGACTGGGCCCTCGGTGCGCAACATGTAACAAGTGTTGATCAAGTCAAGACGACAACACAACAAAAAACGAGCGCACACAAATGATCGCGATTTCAAGTTTTTCATTGTTATTCGCCGCGATCTCAGTGGTATCTGCATCAACTCTTGTGGCGTTGATGATGCAAGAGACGCGCAACGCAACTCGCAACAATGGGATGGTTGCATTCCGTCGTCACTTAGACGCACTTTCTGACGATTCGCGCGCTCATGTGCGCCAACAATTACGTGATCATTCCAATAAACAGGGCAGAAGGTAGACCAAAGTGGCACGCGACTTAGCAATTGACCTTGGTACTGCAAACACCCTTGTATATATGGAGGGTCGTGGCATCGTCATCAACGAACCCTCGGTGATCGCAGTTAATAAGCGCACTGGCGAGGTGCTCGCAACAGGTCAAGAAGCGTGGAGCATGATTGGTCGCACACCTGGCTACATCGTTGCAGTACGCCCATTGCGTGGTGGCGCCATTACCGACTTTGAAATCACTGAAAAAATGATCAGATTGCTGCTTCAGCGTGCAGGTGTATCACGATTTTCGCGACCCAAAGTGCTGATTTGCGTGCCTTCGGCAATTACTGAGGTAGAGCGTCGTGCTGTAACCGATGCAACTCGTCGCGCTGGCGCTGCCGATGCACAGTTGCTTGAACAACCAATGGCTGCAGCCATCGGCGCAGACCTGCCGATCAATGAACCAGTCGGCAACCTCGTCATTGACATCGGTGGCGGCACTACAGAGACTGCAGTGATCAGTCTTGGTGGAATTGTTGCGCTCGAAGCGGTTCGCGTTGGAAGTTTCGACATTGATGCTGCAATTCAGTCCTACGTGCGACGCGAGCATGGTCTTGCAATTGGTGAGCGCACAGCAGAAGAGATCAAGATCTCGATTGGTAGCGCAATGGCAACGCCCGAAGATCGTGATGCCGAAGTGCGTGGTCGTGATCTTGTGTCAGGACTTCCAAAGACAGTTGTGCTGACATCAAGTGAAATTCGCGTAGCGATTGATGATGTTGTGACACAGATGGTCAGTTCAGTCATTCGATGCTTGGCATCGGCACCACCAGAACTGTCACAAGATTTTCTTACTCGCGGCATGTACTTAGTTGGTGGTGGCTCAATGTTGCGTGGTTTGGCCCGACGCATTGAGCGCGACACGCAAGTTCCGGTCAACATGTCGACAGAACCGCTCGAAGCAGTAGTGCTTGGCGCTGGTCACTGCGTCGAAAACTTTGCAGCCCTTCGCGGGTTGTTTATGGATTCACGCCGCTAAACGAGACGTGCAAGACCTTCTTGCACAACTGTGACAACAAGTTTTCCATCTCGGGTAAAGATGTGTCCTTCGGCCATGCCACGTGAATTGGATGTTGAGATCGATGACTGCTGATAGAGCAGCCAGTCATCCGCACGAAAATCGCGATGGAACCACATTGCATGATCGAGGCTGGCGAGTTGCAGCGAACCATCTGCGAGTGATCGACCATGAGGCAAGAGGGCAGAGTCAAGCAATGTCATGTCGCTTGCATAAGTAACGATGCATGCGTGCAGCACATTGTCATCAGGAAGTTTTCCGTCGGTGCGAAACCAAACCCGTTGGCCAGGCTGCGGATTGCCTCTGCGCGTAAATGGGTTGCCATCGACGTAACGCATGTCGATTGGACGCGGTCGGTCGTACCAGTCGCCAAGTTTTTCTTTGTACGGCTCCATCAACGACTTGAAATCGGGAAGTGAGTCTGGATCAGGAACATTGGCGGGCATGGCAATCTGATGCTCAAGCCCAGGCTCTGCTTTTTGAAAACTGGCCTGCACATTGAAAATTGCTTTTCCATGCTGGATTGCGACAACTCTGCGAGTCGAGAAGCTCTTGCCGTCACGAATGCGGTCAACTTCATACAAGATCGGTACACCAGGGTCGCCTGAGCGCAAAAAATATGCGTGCAACGAGTGAACCATGCGGCCCGGCTCATCGATTGTTCGCGCCGCAGCCACAAGAGCCTGCCCAGCCACCTGGCCACCAAAGACTCGCTGGCGATTTTCGTCGGGCGATTGACCACGAAAGATATTGACCTCTATGGTTTCGAGATCGAGCAATGTGATGAGGTCTTGAAGGGGTTTACTCACCCTTTCATAATGCCAGCAATAGGGCTGGCGTGTGTGCCCGACTAGCGTGAATTTCATGACAAGTGCGAATACGGCTTCAACATCATCAAATCCTCTTTCGTTTCCTGCCGGATTTACTTGGGGTACTGCAACGGCTGCTCACCAAGTTGAAGGCAATAACTGGAACAACGATTGGTGGGAATGGGAACATCGCGTTGGCACACGGGCGAAAGAGCCAAGCGGAGACACCTGTGATCACTACAACCTGTTCCCACAGGACATTGCGATGCTCGCCAAACTGGGTTTTGACAATTATCGATTTAGTGTTGAGTGGAGTCGTATCGAGCCAGAAGACGGAGAATTCTCTCAGGCCGAAATCAATCACTATCGAAAAGTTTTGGAAGCATGTCACGAACACAACATCACTCCTGTCGTCACGTTGCATCACTTCACTACTCCGCGATGGGTAACAGCGAGGGGTGGTTGGGTCAACGACTCAACAGCGGACTTGTTTGCTCGTTTTTCAGAAAAAGTTGCCAAATCGCTAGGTGATGGCGTTGGCAAGTGGTGCACTATTAACGAACCGAACATGGTCTCAACCATTGGTTATTTGCTCGGCGAGTTTCCACCAGGCACGAAGTCTCGTGAAGCACGCGCAAAGGCAAACGAAGTGTTTTGCCAAGCTCACATCAAGGCGCGTGACGCAGTGAAGTCAATTTCGAGCGCCCCGCTCGGCGTCACACTTGCAATGCAGGAATACACCATCAGTGTTGATGATGAGTCACATCGGAAAGCGGCTGAAGGCAAACGCGACATGGCGTGGGATGGTCTCGAAGACTGCTTTTTGGAAGTGGCTAAAGGCGACGATTATTTCGGTGTGCAGACATACACGCGCGAGCGTTTCAATGAAAACGGTCGCATGCAACCGGATGCAGACATGCGAACGACAATCATGGGTTACGAGTTCAGGCCTCAAGCACTTGAGGCATGTATTCGTCGCGCGTGGGACAAGACGGGTCATGTTCCAATCATCGTTACCGAGAACGGTATTGCAACGAGCGACGATAACGAACGCATTGAATACGTGCACGGGGCGCTTGAAGGAGTGCTCAACTGCATTCAGGATGGAATTGACATTCGTGGCTACACGTATTGGAGCTTGATGGACAATTTTGAGTGGATGTACGGATACGGACCAACATTTGGAATCGTCGCAGTTGATTGGAAGACACAGGTGCGTACGCCTCGACCAAGTGCATCGTGGCTTGGGCGCATTGCTCGCGCTAACACACTGCTTCCGCGTAATGCGTAACGAGTGTCTTTTTACGTGACCAAACTGAGTGGCGAACGACGCGCCGTTGCAATTGAAACAACTGGGTTTATGCCAGAGGTTGAAGGCGATGCATTATTTGTCGCTGCACTAGCCGCAGGAAAGGCCTGCCCTGGTTTGCCAATGGTTGAGATTGGCTCATACTGCGGGCGAAGCACCGTGTGGTTTGGGGCTGCGGCAGAAAGCTGCAAGACATTGCTGTTTGCAGTTGACCACCATGGTGGGTCGGAAGAAAACCAGATTGGTTGGGAGTGGCACGACCCAACATTGGTTGATGCAACAACAGGTCGACTCAACACGTTGCCACATTTTGAAAAGACCATGAGTCGTGCACGGCTTGGCGACACTGTACGCACCGTTGTTGGAGACTCGCCGACGATTGCAAGCACTTGGACGCAAGAAATTGCAATATGTTTTATTGATGGTGGCCACGCCCGAGATGTTGCAGCAAATGATTATGCAGCGTGGAACGGGCATATCGCTCTAGGTGGCATCTTGGCCATTCACGATGTGTTTACTGATCCGGCACTTGGGGGCCAGGCTCCCTATGAAGAGATTTACCTGGCGGCAATCAACAGCGGCAAGTTTGCAGATGTAAGTGCAACGGGTTCGCTGCGTGTGCTCACGCGGGTGAAATAAAAAAGACTAAAACTGGTAAACGTTTTAGTCAAGCACAGTTGATGCGCCAAATATTTGACTCGCTGCGGTGTCGCCACTAATTGCATTGGCGGCCAAGATCACTGCAGCGCCGGTGTACGCACTGCACTCGTCGGCAGGAAACACAATGCGATTTGGGTAAACAATCCCGGTGAGGTATGCACCGCTCTCTGTGCGGTGCGCATTTGTCCACAACAGCAATTGCTTTGCGGTGTCAATGTCTCCGATAGCGGAATGGGCGAGCGAGCATTCTGCAGTTTCTGCTGCGGTTACCCAATCTTCGTCATTGACGCAGCGCACGCCTCGAGAAGGGATGACAAATTCTTCCCACTGCATCGAGATGCGTGACTTTGCTTCAGTGCCAGTTAATGCTCCAGTGAGCACGGGGTAGTACCAGTCCATTGCCCAGCGAAGTTTTGGCTCGAAAGCAGCGAGATTGGTATTAATAACCTCGTCAATTGCGTCGGCAGCAGCGCGCCACTCTGGTTGCGAGTCACCGACAATTGCGCCAATATTTGCTGCACAATGCAACGCATGTCGGATGGATGAACAGCCAGTGAGCAGCGCGTAATCCCACGGGTTTGCGTTTACTTCTCGAGCCCACAAGATGGTGCCATCTGGGCGACGCATAGCCAACACCCATTCCATTGCACGCTTGACGGCTGGCCACATGCGCGCGACAAATTGCTTGTCGTTTGTGCTCATCCAGTGATGCCACACTCCGGTGCCGATGTATGCACACACGTTGGTGTCGAGTTTTGTTTCTTCTACCGATCCGTCTGGCAAGTAGTAGTTAAACCAGCTGCCGTCTTCGCGTTGCACTGAGGTCAGCCATTCGTATGCGCGTTGAGCCTGATCATGCAAGCCCATCACGTCGAGTGCCATTGCGGTTTCAACATGATTCCATGGGTCACAGTGTCCACCAACAAACCATGGGATCATGCCATTCGAAAGTTGCAATGATGCGATCGATTGAGCAGTAGCACGCAACTCTTCTTGGGTAATCACGTCGCTCAAATCATTGCCGAGATTATTGCTGAGAAGCTCGTTATTTGGCATTGTCTACCGGCTTCATTGAATACACCACATAACTTTTGCCAAGAACTGGTGCAAGCACTTGCTCTGCGACCTGGGTGACTTTTGGTTTGGAGATGATGTCCCATTCCAAAAACTTTTTGTAGGCATTGACCATGCGGTTATCTTCACGTGCAGGGCCAACAGCGCAGCGCAGCCACCAATATGGAGAGTGCAATCCGTGGGCACGATGCTGGCCGACAACGCGTAAGCCTGCAGCGCGCAACTTTGCTTTGAGTTCGGTGCCGCTATAAATGCGCACGTGACCACCAACAACAAATGGTGCGTGGTATTCGTCCGACAACATCCAGTTGATCTTTTCGGGAAACCATGATGGCACTGTGGCGCCGAGTGTGCCACCTGGTTTGAGCACGCGAGCAAGTTCGCTCAGTGCGGCAACATCGTTTTGAATGTGTTCGAGCACTTCAGAAGTCACGATGCAATCAAACGAGTTATCGGCAAATGGCAAGCACGTAGCATCGCCGCGCAATACGCCGACAAGGTTTTCGGATTTGATCTCGCCGGCTTCGTACATCGCGCTGAAGGTAGCGCGCATGGCTACTACTTCGTCTTGGGCGTAATCAAGCGCCACAACTTGTGCGCCAAGGCGCGCTGCTTCAAATGCGTGTCGACCAAATCCTGCACCAGCATCAAGAAAAAGCGTGCCAGGGCCTATTGATAGTTCGCTAAAGCGCACGGTCAGCATTGGTTATTTGCTGTCTCTTCGTTGAAGTTTTTTGACGTTGTGTGGCATCGAAAGAACCTCTTTGTACTGATCAACAGTGAGTGCCGCACAATGGCGCCAGCTCCAACGCTCCACGACACGGGTTCTGCCAGCAGCACCAATACGATCTCGCAATTCTTTATTGTCAAGACCGCGGCGAATGGTTGCGGCCAACGCCTCTGCATCGCCTGCCGGGCAAGACAACACTGTGTCATTATCGACACCAGTTACTTCGGGAAGTGCTCCACCTGTTGTGGCAACCAAGCATGTGCCAGTAGCCATTGCTTCAATGGCGGGAAGGCTGAAGCCCTCGTACAAACTTGGCACCACTGCAAGCTCTGCTTCTGCATACAACTCAACAATGCGTTCGTCGGTTACCCCAGAGACATGCGTGATGCAATCTTCGAGACCAAGTGAACGAATGAGGTCTGCGTTTGCACCTTCACGTGGTTTGCCAATGATGGTCAAGTGCACTTCACGCTCGGTGCGCAATTTTGCCAAAGCCTCAAGCAAATATGAAAGTCCTTTGAGGGCAACATCGGCAGACGCAGTGGTGATCATGTGTCCTGGCTTGCGCTGCACCGAAGGTTTTGGGCAAAACAAATCTTGGTCAACGCCAACTGGCACGAGTCGCATGCGATCGAGCGAAACTTTCATGTCGGTATGGATGTCGTCGATTGAGTTTTTACTTACCACAACAACGCGTGGCATCTTGCTTGCTACTTTTCCTTGCATCTCTACAAACGAATACCAGCGACCGATTGCTTTGCGTTTCCACCAGGTTGGTGTGTGCTCCATCTCGAGCTTGCGATCCTTGGTGATGGGGTGGTGCAAGGTCACAATCGTTGGAATGATTTTTTCAATCTTGAGGATGCCGTATCCGAGGCATTGATTGTCGTGCACGATGTCAAAATCGTTAACACGTGTTTTGAGAGCACGGTGTGCTCGGATACTGAACGAGCGTGGTTCGCCAAACGTACCTTTAAGAAACTGTGCTGTCTCAACAAAGTTTGGCCAGTCGTTGACTTCCCAATAGGCAGGAAAGCGACCGGGGTAAGCATCGTTAAAAATATCGAGGCTTGGCAATTGATGAAGTTGCACTCGCGGGTCAAGAATCGGGTACGGCTGTCCACCAAAAACTTCGACATGATGACCCAGATCGACAAGTGCTTTGGTGAGGTGTCGTGTGTACACGCCCTGGCCACCGACATGCGGTTTGCCACGATACGTCAAATAGGCAATACGCAAAGGGCCGTTGGGGTCGAACGGCGTTGACATAGCCGTATCACTCTACCTAGCGGTAACCAAGTGCAGTCAGGCGGAAATAACGCGTCAATGGATGGCTTGGGGATACCACCAAGGGTTCGGAGTTGAGTCCGTTTGGTGGTCCAGATTGTGGTTCTACGCAGATTGCGTGCGACGGCTCGTTGTATACGACCCAGTGGCTGCAGTCGCTCTCGAGGCGGACCGTCGGACCGTTTTCAAAAATCAATACAGGCGCTGTAACGGCATCTGTAAAACAATCATCAAGTTGTCTATGCATCAAGTCGTGTCGTTGATGCTCGTGTTTTGTATCAGCAATACCATCGCTATCGCGAACGTACATTGTTTTGAATTCGGCCTCAAGATGCACAGGCCGAACAAACCACGGGTGCCATCCGACTTGCGCCGGCATGGAAAGTGTTTCATCGTTGTGGTTGTGTGCGTGCACAGTGAGTTGCAGGTTCACTGATGCAGAGTCGACACTGATGTGGTGCTCGACCCATCCCGCAAATGGCCACCGATGATCGAATTCGACTCGCAATGTTGCGCTTGAGTGCGAAGCAGAGACCACTTGCCATGATGCGTCATGCACAAGACCATGAATCGCGTGCGGAGCAGAGTTGATAGGCAACTGCACGCTTGAGCCTTGGTGCTCAAATACTCCATTGCGTGTGCGGCCAGCCCACGGAGCCATCGGATAACAGCCCCACGAAAATGAATCGTCACTATTGCGTTGCACTAAGAGTTCTGTGTCACCAAACCGCGCGCTCGATAACCGTGATCCATGCTCTGCATCGATGACGACTTCAACATTGCCAGACGAAAGCGTGATCATGTTGTCGGTGGTCATGCTGGAGTCGTACGCCGACCAGTAATTACTAGGGCAATGAGCGAAGTAATCATGATCAGAATAAAAGGTAAATCGCCAAGGTATGAATAGATTGTGCGACCCGAACGAAGCTGTACTTCTCGGGTAATGACGCGTTGCTCGCTGACACCCGTGCGATCAAACACTTGACCACTTGGCGAGATGAAAGCAGAGAAGCCAGTTGGTGAAACTTGTACGAGCCAACGGCCGGTCTCTAGTGCGCGCAATCGAGAAGAGGCAATTTGTTGAGTTTGCAATATTGTTCCCGTGTAACTCGAGCCATTTGTTGGGTTGACCAGCAACGTTGCACCTTGCTCGATGCCTTCGTTGGCTCGCCCCGAAAAAAATACTTCCCACGAAATGACGACTGCAATGGTGGTATCTGCGGCACGCAGTATTGCTGTGTCATTACCCGCCTTTGCGTCGCGAGGGATTCTGTCAACTGGTGCGCCAACTGCTTCTAGTAACCCACGCATCGGCACAAACTCGCCAAAAGGCACTCGTCGCACTTTGTCGTAGCGATCTCCAAGAGAACCATCGGTGTTGACGACAACCTGAGCATTGGTGAAGTATTTGTTGTCGAGATCTTCGGTAATGCCAACAAGAAATGGTGCATTGAGTCGGGCTGCTTGTGCTGCAACTTCGGTGCGCTCAATACTTGATGAAAAACTGCTCACATCAATGACATTTTCTGGCCAGATGACCAAGTCCAATTGGTTGTCTGTCGCAGCAGACTCACCAGTAATGATTTCGGTTGCGTCAAGGTGTCGGTTCACCACATCACGACTATTGGTGTTGATTGCCAATGTGCCTTGCGGGCCACCGCCCTGCACTGCGGCAACATTGAGTGAACGACCAATGTCGTTTCCGTGTGGAGCGATCGAGCCAGCAAGAGGCAAAGTGGCGACAACAACTGCGATGAGTGCTGCATGCACAGATCGCTTGGGCATTTCGGTGTCACGAAGGCGTGCGAGTAAAAAGCCAATTTGCAACACGATGTAGGTGAGGAGCAGTGGTCCGCCAATACGCACGATGGTTGCGATTGGTGACGCAGCTTGTGAGATCGCAAGTGTTGCAAGCGGAACACCACCAAACGGAAATGAAAACCGCAGCGCCTCGGCCAGCGTGTGTGCGAGCGGACCAACTATTGAGCGATGTTTATGTTGATCAGTAACAGCACCAGTGATCATTGCAGCGATGCCGTGGAGTGCAGAAAACAGAAGTGCTGCAATTACGTATCCCGGGGCTGTGAGAAACCACATCCACCCCATGCCGGGCGCGAGCCAAGCAAGTGCAAACAGTGTGCCAAAGATGAAGCGAGCGCGTTTGCTGTTTGGTTTGCACGTCGCAAACAATGCGATGCCAACATAAGCAAGTGGCCACCAACCCCACGGCGGAAGGCTGAATGCAACAAGCAACCCCGCAACGACTGCGACAAGGTTTTGCTTTTTCATCAGATGAAATCAGACCAGTGCATTGAGTGCGCGAGTTGCTGCACGTTGGCCATCATTAATGCATGCAGGAATACCGATACCTCGGTAACTTGCACCAGCCAACACAACACCAGGTGCCGATGTATGCATTTGTTTGTCAAGTGCATCAACTCTGTATGCATGTCCTGGTCGGTATTGGGGAAACGATTCGATCCATCTTGTGAATCGCATGTTGGTGGGTGTTGCATCGAAACCTAGATGCAAACGTAAATCGCGAAGCGCAACTTCAAGTAATGCCTTGTCGTCAAGGTGATGCATCGGCGCACCGTCTCGGCCCAGCGAAACGCGCAAGATCATTTCGTCGCTGGCGGTTTTCCAATGAGCCCATTTGTTGGAACCAAACGAGACTGCAGTAACGCCAGTTTGCACTGGTTTGGGCACTAGATAACCAGTGCCGGTGAGGTGCTGTGGCCACTGCGAGCGTGAAATTGTGAGTGCAATCATGATCACAGATGCATGCTCAAATTGCTGCAGCTGCTTCGAAGTTTCGCTACTGATCTGTTCTACAAGTGCTGCAGTGTGTCGGGCAGGACTGGCCAAAATGACTGCATCTGCTTGCAACGATTCGGATTCGAGTTGCACT
>CANGZK010000023.1 GCA_947458565.1 Acidimicrobiaceae bacterium | reverse complement strand
TGTGCTTTGCCGGAGGTGCTGCAGTACTCGATTCGGTACACGCCGAAAATCTCGGTGCCGATTATTGGGCTGGTAATCCGCGGACACTAATGCCATTGCTCCACCAGCACGCGATTCGCAACTAAATACGCCAAACAGCCGCTTAATCGCCGCCTAATAGTCGCCAAATAACTACGAACATATGTTCGCTACAGTGATGGCATGTCTGATTCGCTGCCAGTCGCAAAGGCTCTGGAACCAATAATTCCTGATGGTGTGTTGGTGCGTGGTCGCACCGTATTGTGCAGCGGCGATGCTGCAATGTCAACAGCGCTACTGATGGCGAGTGCGCCAACGCAGGCTGGTTCGTGGTTGGCCGTCGTTGGTGTGAGCGATTTTGGACTGGTGTCGGCATGTGAGCAGGGTGTGGCACTGCAGCGCACGGTGTTGGTGACACCAACATCCAACAAAAAAGACTGGACAAGTACGGTGGCTGCTGTTGCTGATGGTTTTGATGTGGTGATGCTCGAAGTACCGCGAGAAGTGAGTGAGTCTGATGCGCGGCGCATACAAACCCGCATTCAGGCTCGGCGCAATGTGCTTGTGTTGGTGGAAACATCACGTCATGCAACTCGGCGTTCAGTGTTTCAGCCAGATGTGGTGCTGCACACTATGACCACAAAGTGGGATGGCATCGAGCATGGGGCCGGTTATGTGCAAGGCCGACTCGTTGATGTGACGGTGAGCGGCAGACGTGTTCCACGAGCGACACAGCATGTGTTGCAGCATGTTGGCTAGTAATGGATAAGCAAATTACAACACGCGTTGCAGTTATTTCATGCACCGACTGGCAAGCAGTTGCTGCACAATGCGAACTGAATTCGCGCAAGCAATGGTTTGATGCTGTTGCTGTGTTGCACGCACAACGTGTGGTGGCACGCACTGCATATGCCGCCAGTCAGGGTGTGCAAATAGGCATGCGCCGACGCGAAGCACAATCAGTGTGTCCCGAACTGCACATTGCTACCAACAACCCCGAGCGCGACAGGTTGATGTTTGAGTCGGTGGTGAGAGCAGTAAGCGAACTTGTACCACTTGTGGAAGTGAGTACACCTGGTGTGATCTTGTTGGCTACACGCGGGCCGTCGAGATATGTGGGTGGCGATGAAATATTGGCGCAACGTTTGCACGGTATTACCTATGATGCGCTTGCACTTTTGGCTGATGGTCGTCCAATTGCGTTTGGGGTAGGCATTGCAGATGGACGATTGACCGCTCTTGTTGCAGCACATGCTGCACATGCTTCGGCTGATCGGTACGTAGTGGTTGAGCCTGGTGAGAGCGCACGATGCTTGGCGCAATTACCCGTGTCGGTGCTTGCCGATTTTGCCGAAATTGATCGCGATGTGGTGTCGTTATTGCACCGACTTGGTTTGAGTTGTCTCGGCGATCTTGTTGCAATGAAGCCTTCTGATTTGGTTGGACGGTTTGGTCCGGTCGGTTTAGAAGTGCATCGATTGTCGTGTGGCTTTGATCGACATCCACCAATCACTATTGCGCCACCACCAGAGCGAGCAAGTACGCACCGGTTTGAGTTGTCGGTGGAAGATATCAATGTGGTGGTGGCTACTGCGCGACAAGTGGCCGATGAGCTGGTGACACACTTAAGCAACCAGGGCGTGAGTTGCGTGCGACTTCATGTCTGCATGCAAACCGATCACGGAGAACAAAGTGATCGCTTGTGGTATCAGCCTGAAGGATTGACTGCAGCAGCAATGGCGGAACGTGTGCGTTGGCAGATGGAAGCATGGATTGCAACACGCGGACTCACAAGCGGTGTGGTGTTGTTGCGGTACTCACCGGTTGGTTTGCGTGCGCGCGAAGGAAGACAGCTTGGGTTGTGGGGTGGCAGCACTCAGGCCGATGAATGGGCTGCTCGTACTGTTGAGCGACTAACAACAATGCTCGGAGCCGACGCGGTGCGTGTTGCACAGTGGCGTGGTGGCCGAGACGTGAGTGAGGCGTTTGCGCTCACTCCTGCCGCAGTAGTTGACATGGAACGACGCGCCGAAACAGTGGTGGTGAAAGAAGCAGCATGGAGCGGGGCATTGCCAACCCCATCGCCATCAATTGTGTACGACGAACCACTACTAGCGGTGGTAAATGATGCGAGTGGATGTGTTGTGAGCGTGAGTGGCAGACACGAGTTGAATGCAGCACCTGCACAAGTAGTGATTGGTCAACATGTGTACACCGTGATGTCGTGGGCCGGGCCGTGGCCAGTGGAAGAGCGGTGGTGGGACCCATTGCGTCAACGCAGGGCAGTGCGAATGCAGATGGTGCTGGAGCGTCATGGTGATACAAGTGTGCGTACAGCCACCCATGCAGTAGTGATGGTGCTCGAGCACGGCGAGTGGTGGATGACCGCGCGCTATGGCTGAGTGAGTACACAGCAGTAATACACTCGGCTTATGTCAACTAGTGAGATCGTTGCTCAACTGTGCACGCATTTTGCTGCAGCCACACCGTGCGACGAACGCGAGCGCGAATCAATTGAACAGTTTTTGTCGATTGCACCAACACTCGAGGCACCGTTTGACGAGTATGCCAACGACACACACATCACCGGGTCAGCAATAGTTGTTGGTAAGCGAGGCGTGGTGTTGCACTTGCACAAACGACTTAATATTTGGTTGCAACCCGGCGGACATATCGAACAGGGAGAGACGCCGGCAGAAGGTGCACTTCGCGAAGCGCGTGAAGAAACCGGACTTGATGTGCGACACCCCGACAACGGCCCGGTGTTGGTGCATCTCGACGTGCATCCTGGTCCGCGCGGGCACACGCACTTAGATGTGCGCTACATAGTGATGGCCGATGACGTTGAACCTGCGCCAGGCGCGAACGAGAGTCAGGATGTGGCTTGGTTTAGTTGGGATGACGCAATTGCCATGGCAGATAAGGGTTTGGTGGGTGCTCTCAGAGTGGTACGAACATATGTTCGCTAATATGGCGGGGTGGCAAACGATGTTTCGTATTCGCATGTTCCGTATTCAGAGCTGCATTGCCGATCCAACTTTTCTTTTTTGCAAGGTGCTTCGCATCCCGAACAACTCGTAGAGCAAGCACAGTCGTTGGGGTTGGAAGCGCTTGCGCTGACAGACCGAAATGGCTTGTACGGCATCGTGTGTTTTGCTGAAGCAGCGCGAGTGCTTGGGCTCCCAACAGTATTTGGTGCAGAGTTGCAACTCGATTCAGGAAATCTCGTTGTCATCGCCCGCAATCCGCGAGGTTATGCACACTTGTCGAGCGCAATTAGTGCCGGCCAACTTGCTGGCAGCAAAGAACATCCAGTGTTCGTGCTCGAACAACTTGGCGAATTTTCGGTAGGTGATTGGTGGGTACTAACGGGTGGGCGTGATGGTTCGGTGGCGCGTGCACTTCATGAGCAAGGGCCAAGCGCGGCTGAGCGACGAGTACAGCAAATGAAGACAGCGTTTGGTAATGACAACGTACTGATGGAAGTGTGGGATCACGGCGACCCACTTGACTCTGCGCGCAACGATGTTCTTGTGCAGATTGCGCACCGCAACAACTTGAACAGTGTTGCCACTAATGATGTGCTGTATGCAACCGCAAGACAACATCGCTTAGCTACTGCCGTGGCTGCGGTGCGCGAACGAAGCAGTTTGGACGATGTTGATGCAACGTTGCCGCCGGCTGCGACGGCTTATGTGCGCAGTGGCGCCGAACAGCATCGACGTTTTGCGCGTTATCCAGGTGTGGTGCAATGTGCGGCCGAGATTGGCAAAGAAGCGGCCTTCGATTTACGACTCGTTGCTCCGCGGCTGCCACCATTCCCGTGCCCAAATGGGTTGGATGAGATGTCGTATTTGCGGCAACTGGTGCAGGTTGGTGCCACGCGTAGATACGGCATACGTCCGACTGACACGCATGAAGATTTGTCACTGCGTGCGCGAGCATGGCAAGTAATTGACCACGAACTAGAGGTCATTGCGACTCTGGGCTTTGCTGGATATTTCTTGGTGGTGTGGGACATCGTGCAGTTCTGCGAACGCTCCAACATTTTTTGTCAGGGGCGAGGCAGTGCTGCTAATTCTGCTGTGTGTTATTCACTCGACATCACCAGGGCCGATGCGGTGTCGCTAGGTCTGTTGTTCGAGCGGTTCCTCTCACCCGAACGAGATGGTCCGCCCGATATTGACATCGACATTGAAAGTGGTCGGCGCGAAGAAGTAATTCAGTATGTGTATCAACGCCATGGGCGGCACCATGCGGCACAAGTAGCCAATGTGATTACATATCGTGCGCGTTCTGCTGTGCGCGATATGTCGCGCGCACTCGGGTTTGCGCCAGGTCAACAAGATGCGTGGAGCAAGCAAGTAGATGCGTGGGGTTCGCTTGGAGTCACGGTCAAAAATGATGATCACAACATTCCGGCTTCGGTGCTCGAACTTGCTCGGGAAGTGCAAGATGCACCACGGCATTTGGGCATTCACTCTGGTGGCATGGTGATGTGCGATCGCCCCGTGACTGAAGTGTGCCCCGTTGAGTGGGGCCGCATGGAAGGACGCAGTGTGTTGCAATGGGACAAAGACGACTGTGCTGCAGCCGGACTAGTGAAGTTTGATCTGTTGGGCCTCGGCATGCTCTCGGCGCTGCACAATGCAATCGACTTGATTGAAGAGTTTCGCGGAGTGCGAGTGGATTTGGCGACAATTCCCCAAGAAGATGATGTGTATGCAATGTTGTGTCGAGCCGACTCGGTTGGCGTGTTTCAGATCGAGTCGCGAGCACAGATGGCTACCTTGCCAAGACTCAAGCCACGGCGGTTTTACGATCTTGTTGTTGAGGTCGCACTGATTCGACCTGGCCCTATCCAGGGCGGGTCGGTGCATCCATACATTCGTCGGCGCAATGGCCAAGAACCCATTACGTATTTGCATCCGTTGCTCGAAAACAGTCTTGGCAAAACATTGGGTGTGCCGTTGTTTCAAGAACAACTTATGCAGATGGCAATTGATGTGGCTGGCTTTACGCCAGCTGAAGCCGACGAGTTGCGCCAAGCAATGGGTTCAAAAAGATCGCAATCGCGAATGCAGCGACTAAGCGAACGACTATATGCAGGTATGGCAGAGCGGGGCATTGTTGGCGAAGTTGCCGATTTGATCTTTATGAAGATGTCGGCATTTGCAAGTTACGGATTTCCTGAAAGTCATTCGGTGAGTTTTGCGTATCTTGTTTATTCATCCGCCTGGATCAAACTGCATGAACCAGCAGTATTTTGTGCAGCACTTTTAAATGCACAGCCGATGGGTTTTTGGGCGCCACACTCGTTGGTGCAAGATGCCAAACGCCATGGCGTTGTGGTGCGCAGCGTGGACATCAATGCATCGCGCGCAGATGCAACTCTTGAAGCATGTGGGGAGTCAACAGGAGGGCTCTCGGTGCGGCTTGGCATTGGATCGGTGCGTGGCTTGAGCAGCACAGTTGCGAACGAGATCGAAACCAACCGACCGTTTGCAGATATGGAAGACCTAGTACGCAAAGTACCGCAACTGCACATTGGGCAACTTGAGGCGCTCGCCACTGCTGGAGCATTTAACGAATCATTTGGTCAACAACGTCGTGATGCTTTATGGAGTGCTGGTGCGGTGATTCAGTCTCGACCCGATCGATTGCAGGGTGTGACGACCGGCGCCGCTTCACCACAGTTGCCGGGCATGCAGCCAATCGATGAAATGATTGCCGATATTTGGGCCACTGGGGTTGGGTCGAGCGGTCATCCCACCGAATTTTTGCGAGCCGAGCTTGCACGCATGGGCGTGGCAACAGCAACAGAGTTGCCGGCATGTGGTGCGCGAGGCGACGAAAAAGTATTGGTCGCGGGCACCGTGACGCACAGGCAGCGACCAGCAACTGCTCAGGGCGTGACGTTTATTAATTTGGAAGACGAGACCGGACTCATCAATGTGGTGTGCTCGCAGGGATGCTGGATTCGATATCGCAAGGCAGCACATGGCGCGGGGGCGTTACTGGTGCGTGGTCGTCTTGAGGTGGGGGACGGTGGAGTGATCAACGTGGTTGCTGAACACATAGCACCACTTTCGGTTGGTGCAAAAGTGATGGCACGCAATTTCCGCTAGGCGACAGAGCCTTACTCAGTAGGTTTTTCGTTGAGCCCATCATTGAACATGCGATACGTCTCGTAAATATCTTTGCACTTGTCGCAAAGCGGCAATTGTTTTGGGTCACGAGATGGAATCCACACATGTCCACACAGTGCTTCAAGTGGAGTGCCGTAGATGCGGGCCTCAAGCACTTTGGATGCGGCATCTTCGCCGGGTTCGGTTTTGACAATATGAGCCATTGCCGGTTCGCCGGTTAAGGCCTCATGTTCGGTGACTGGTTCGGTGATTGTCGGGCGAGTCTTGAGTGGTGTTGGCGTGCTCACACTTCCTACACTAGAGCCATGCCTACGTATGAGTTTCGATGCAAAACATGTGACGCGGTTTTTGAAGAGCGCCGTGCGATGTCAGAAGCCAATGATCCTGCGCAGTGCCCGCAAGGCCATGACAACTCGGTGCGATTGCTCAGTGTGTTTGCATCAGTTGGAGCAACTGCACCAAAGCAAGCGCCTGCACCACGCAGTGGTGGCGGTTGCGGTGGTGGCTGCGCCTGTCATTAACCGACATCACGCAGATTGATCACCGAACCGCGAGTGACAATCAGCCAATCGATGAGTTTGAGTCCTGCATGTCGACACAACTCTTGAGCAAGTTCTAAATAAGTCGAGTCGTTGCCGCGATCGCACAAATAAGGCTCAACAGTGCAGATGCTGAGCGAAGTTGCGTCAAGCACGGAAGAGCACAGACCGATTGCGTGATTGATGTTATTTGTGTGTGATGCAACTGCATCAAACGACATCAGGCCCACTCCACGGAGTTGGTTGTCGAGCATTAACACCATCATCTCCTCGCAGAGTGGACGGCGAAGTGCAAGTGAAAAAACTGCGAGAGCAGCATGTGGGCTTGACACCGGGTCGCTGTTTGCGCGCGGAAGATGGATGGGGGCACGAAGAGTCTGAAGCACAAGGCCTCCTTGTTTATTAGTGACTGTTTATGAGTGACTGTTTATTAGTGGCAGTTACGTGGATTGAAAATAACGGGGAGGTCGAGCGTGACGGTAGAGCGGGGGTGTGGCAACTAGGCGAGCGAGATGTAGATCGCTGCAGCACCAACGAGAATTGGGGTTGCGTACTGAAAAAATTCTGGGATCTTGATGCGCATTGGCGCAAGTATGACGAAGCCACACAATGCCCCTGCCAGGGCGCCACCGAAGTGACCGCCAATAGAGATGCCAGGTATGGCGACAGTGAGAACAATGTTGATGGCAAACGTCATGCCCAAACCGGTTTTGAGTGGATTGACACCGTGTTCGCGCATACCAACGACGCCAGCAGCCATGATGCCGAAAACTGCTCCTGATGCTCCGCCGGTAAAGGCGGTTGGGCTGAGTAGAAGTGCGCCAGCCGAGCCACCGAGCAGTGATGCGCAATAGATGAGTGCAAACTTGGTGGAGCCGATTGTTGGTTCGAGCATTCGGCCAAGTTGAAACAGCAAAAACATATTCATTGCAACGTGGAACAATCCAAAGTGCACAAAGCCTGTAGAGACCAATCTGTACCACTCGCCATTGTCAAGAAACACTCGAGACAAAGACATGTTGTACTGAAATCGACCGACTCCAGAGATCTGGCTCCAAACAAACAGCCCGAGATTGATCGCGATGATGGCATTGCTCACAACAAACGGGTTGTTGTTTGGCTTATAACTATTGCGCTGTACTGGCTTGCGCGTGATTGCTGCTGCTGGTGGTGGAGGAGGCGGTGGCGGTGGCGTCGGGCTTTGCGACGGTAGTTGTGGTGGGGGAAAATTCACGGAATTAGTGCGGGGCCTTTTCGGCATCTGTGCGGTTTGCTCGGTACCACTCGATTGTTTGGCGTAAGCCTTCTTCAAAGTCGGTGTTGCTGTGCCAGCCAAGTTCGCGTTCGGCACGACTTGCATCAACTCGGCGACGAGGTTGACCGTCGGGGCGTGTTGGGTCCCACACCAAAGACCCTGTGAAACCAACGATGCGAGCAATCGTTTCGGCGGTCTCACGAATGGTGACTTCGCGATTATTGCCAAGGTTGAGTGGCTCGGCAGTTGTGCGCAATTGTGCTGCGAGCAAGATGGCATCTGCTGCGTCATCCGCAAACAAATAGTCGCGGCTCGCAGAGCCCGTGCCCCACACCGAAATTTTGTCATCGCCTCGCTCAGTTGCCTCAACGCATTTTTTGATCAAGGCTGGAATTACGTGCGAGACAGATTCGTGAAACTTGTCGCCGGGGCCATACAAGTTTGTAGGAATAACAAACGCAAACTGTTGGCCGTATTGCTGTTCATTCACTTGTGCGTGCACGAGCATTGCTTTTTTAGCGATGCCGTACGGAGCATTGGTCTCCTCTGGGTATCCATCCCAAATTGATTCTTCGCGAAACGGAACTGGTGTGAACTTCGGGTACGAACACACGGTGCCGAGCAAAACAGTTTTCTCAACGCCAACTTTGCGCGCGGCTTCGATCGTGAGAGTTCCCATTGTGAGGTTGTCGAGATACAACTGCGCTGGAGCAACTTGGTTGTAGCCAATGCCGCCAACGCGCGCAGCCAAATGAATGACGTGACTTGGTTTGTGCTGGGAAAACAATTGCTCAGCCACTCCGACCTGTGTGAGATCGGCTTCGGATTGGCGAGGGGCGACAACATTTGCCCCTGCTTGTCGCAATTTGGCAACGACTTTTGTACCAAGAAACCCGTTTCCACCTGTGACCACAACAGTGCGATTGGCCCAATAAGTAGGGGAAGTTTGCTGTGGGGCAGAACTAGTCATGGGTATGACGATACTTACTTGGCACAATGGAAGGCGTGCGGGTCGCTTACACCCTTGAGCAGTGCTGGCACCGAGTGCCTGGAGGCACGGCTGTTTCGGCCCTTGAGGTGGCGCGGGCCATGACTCATGTTCGTCGAGACATTGAACTTGTTGGCGTATCGGGCAAACATCTTGAAGACCCTGAGCTCAACTTTGATTTGTCGATTGATGTAGTTGGATTGCGGGTATCGGGAGCATTGTTGTACGAGATGTCTTTACGACTCAACCAACCAAAGGTCGAACGATCAATGACCGAGATCGATTTGGTGCACTGCACAACAATCATCCCATTTGCTACGAGCAAGAAAATGGTGGCGACAGTGCACGACCTTGCGTTCTTGCATCATCCCGAGTTTTTTACGCGACGCGGAAATGATGTGTTTCGTCGCAGTCTGAAAATATTAAAGAAGCGAGCCGATGTGCTTTTGTGTTCCTCACAAGCCACGGTGGACGACTGCCTGAACGAGGGCTTTGCACCAGATCGTGTGCGTCACGTTGCGCTCGGTGTTCGTAGTACGCCAGCAACGCAAAACGACATTGATCTCGTGCGAAAGAAGTATTCGTTGCCTGCAGAGTATTTGTTGTTCGTTGGCACGCTTGAGCCGCGCAAAAATTTGGCGCGACTTGTCGGTGCTTTGCGTGACCGCAGTGACTTGCCACCGCTTGTAATTGCTGGTGCAGATGGTTGGGGGGACATTGATGTGCCCAACACTGCAAACGTGCAATTCATTGGATTTGTCGACGACCAGCATTTGGGTGCGGTGTATGCAGGTGCGAGTGTTTTGTGTTATCCGTCATTGTGGGAAGGATTTGGATTGCCAATTCTTGAGGCAATGGCACAGGGAACTCCGGTGGTCACCAGTATTGGTACCTCGACGCAAGAGGTCGCCGGTGGGGCTGCAGTATTAGTCGACCCACTTTCCGAAGAAAGTATGAGAAACGGTATTGATGAAGCGTTGCGCGATGCCGATGTGTTGAGACAACGGGGTCGCGAGTGCGCAGCGCAAGCAACGTGGGATAAAACTGCTTTGGCAACGGCACGCATTTACGACGAAGTGGTTCTGTCGTGAAAATAGCCGTCAACATGCTGTGGTGTGTGCCAGGCCGCGTGGGCGGTAGCGAGGAATACTTCGTGCGTCAGTTATCCGGACTCAATGAAATTGCTGCACCGTTTGACATCACCGTGTTTGCACCACTTGGTTTTAGCGATGCGCATCCAGAAATCGCTCAATCATTTCGCGTCGTGGAGTCAACTCATAGTTGCGAGCGCAGAGAAGTACGAGTATTCACCGAAAACACGTGGTTGGCAAAACAAACCATCGGCTTTGACTTGGTGCATCACGGTGGCGGCACAATTCCGTCCCGTGGCAATAACAAAACTTTGTTAACCATTCATGACGCCCAATACCTCACATACCCTGAGTATTTCGGTGCGATCAAGCTTGCATATTTGCGCAATCGTGTGCCGTCTGCACTACGTCGGTCAACGGCTGTCGCAACTCCAAGTGAATACGTGCGCAAAACCCTCATTGATTCGTTTGACGTTCCAGCAGAAAAAATCTGCGTAGTACGCCACGGTGTCCTACCGCACATTGGTCAAGGTGCAACGAGTGAAGTTGAGTTGCGAACGAAATTTGGATTGGGCAATTCTCGGATTTTATTTATGCCCGCAATCACTCATCCACATAAGAACCACGAGTTTGTTTTGCGGATGCTCGGGTCGGCTTGGAAAGACCCTTCGCTCAAACTGGTGATGGCTGGTGGAATTGGGCTTGGTGAGGCGCGAGTGTATGAGGTGGTGAGCGAATTGGGCTTGGGTGACCGCGCGTTGCGCCTTGGCCGAGTTGATGCGGCTGATAGAGACGGCTTGATCAAGATGTCTGTCGCTCTTGTATTCCCAAGTATGTATGAAGGCTTTGGTGCACCTGCGCTTGAAGCGATGGCGCTTGGTACACCTGTCATTGCAAGCAATTGCGCATCATTGCCAGAAGTGATTGGCGACGGTGGGCTTGTATTGCCACTTGAAGAAGCAGCGTGGGCGAGCGCACTTACAGAAGTGCATGCACGACGTGACGAATTGGTGCGTCGTGGTCATGCGCGGGCTGCGCTGTTTACCGCTGCCAATTCGGCGCAAGATTTGTGTCGAGCATATGAAAATGCGTTGGGCACAGCTTCATGAACGGTGTCATGAGCAGCAAAAAACTGCGACTTGTCGTTCTGTGTCCACACTTCTCTCCTGACATGGCACCAACCGGTGTGGTGATGACCCGCATTGTGCACGAGATGGCAGCACTCGGACACGAATTGCATGTTGTTACTTCGTTGCCGTGGTACCGCGAACACGCAATCGAGTCTGGGTGGGG
>CANGZK010000022.1 GCA_947458565.1 Acidimicrobiaceae bacterium | reverse complement strand
TTGGCATCGAAGTCTAGGCAATTGGGACAGATATGTATGGAATGCAATCTCGAGCACTCGACGAAGCTGCGGCAATGCTTGCAGCAGTTGAAAACTCGACAGGTATTTTGATTAAGGGCTCGCGCGTTGCCCAACTCGAAAAACTGGTCTCGCAATTAGTCGACTAAGTGTTGGTTCGCGATCAGTGATTGCTTTTTGTCAAGAGCAGTTATGTCGCAGCGCCATGCAAGAAATAGCGCTGTTGCAGAACTGATGAACAACATTCCCCTTGAGCCATAACGGTCAATAAGCGGACCGAAAAACATATTGCCAAACGGAATCAGTCCTCCAAATGCCATGAACCACAGTGCAAGCACGCGACCGCGAACAGCGGGTTCGAGCCGCATTTGCACAACGGTCATCATGGATGTAGTTGTAAAGAAGTACGCAAAGCCCAAAAAGAATCCAGAGATAAATGCCGGCAGAGGCGATTGTGACAGTGCAAACAAAAACATCGCAACTGAAAATGCCGCGAATCCCCACTGAATAAGACGACGCATATCGACGTGTGAAAAGACGGTGCCGATTGCAAGTCCGCCAAGACAAGCGCCGAAACCCCATGTTGCATACAGCCACTTGTAGGTGACACCACTTTCGTCAATGTTGAATGTGAGTCGGGCGACTGCAGGGAAGAGGCCAACGTATGGCAACGAAAGCAATGAGAATGTGGCTAGTGAAACAATAAGGCGACGCACGACTGGTCTTTCGCGCGCTATTGACACACCCACGGTGAAGCGTCGCCATCCCTGTGTTGGATCTGGTACAAAATCGGGCACTGTCACTCTGAGCAGGGCGAATATTACGAAGAGATACGTAGCAGCATTGAAATAAAAGAATTGGGCAGTTGTGGCACCCCACTGCGAGAAGACGGCGACGATGATTGGACCAACAACACGCGAACCGTTAATGACAGTGCTGTTGAGTGCAATTGCTCCTGATAAATCTTCAGGTCGTACGAGAGATGGCAACATTGCAGACCATGCTGGAGCATTGAGTGCGTTTCCGATGCCCACGCCGAAAGCAGCTGTAAAAAGTGCCCAGACGGGTGGGGTTCCGAGTGCGAGAGTAGCGAGTGCGACTGAAAATGAAAGTTGCACCACTTGCATTGAGATGAGCCATTTCTTACGGTCAAATCGATCAGCAATCACACCTGCAGGGATCGACAAGAAAAGCAGTGGTCCGAGTTGGGCGAAGATAAGTAATCCCACAACGGATGCCTTGCCTGTCCGGTGGTACACGTAAGCAGGAAGAACTACATTTTGCATCCAGGTGCCAATGTTTGACCCCAAGGATCCAAACCAAACGAGGCGAAAGTCGCGCACTCGAAGGGCAGCACGGGCGCTACCTCGGCGGGGGTGAGTGGTTTGTTGGTCGCTGGTATCAGTCATAGTCGCTGTCGGATCGGCAAGAATGTTGGCGATGAATCGCTCATTCGAACCTCAACTCGATAATCACGCTACAAGCGCGGCTGTGAGTAAGACGAGCTCTGCTACGTGCAATTCGCCACGCGGAATTTTTTCAGAGTGTCCGCACTGCGGTTCGGGTCTTTATGCCGAGCATGCGCACTTTCGCTGTGCGTCGTGTGGCTGGCGTGACAGTTGCTGCGACTAAATTTCGCTTCTTAACTCAATGCGTCAAGTGGGCTGACGAAGTCTGCTGAAAGTTCGCGTGCAACAGGCTCACTCGTGATGTGTCCATTTGCAGAGTTGACTCCAAGTCGTATTGCTTGATTTTGCTCGGCAGCAGCACGCGTACCGAGTGTTGCGATCTGTAATTGGTATGGCAACGTCGCATTGGTGAGTGCGTATGTGCTGGTGTTAGGAACTGCTCCTGGCATGTTTCCAACCGCGTAATGGATGACCCCATGAGTTTCGTACACAGGATCGGTATGTGTGGTCTCATGCGTAGTTGCTATGCATCCACCTTGGTCCACTGCAACGTCAACGATGACCGAACCACGTTTCATGCTGCGAACCATGTCGTCACTGACGACAATTGGTGCGCGAGCACCGGCAACAAGGACTGCACCAATCAACAAGTCGGCATCGGCAAGCACGCGCTCGATCGCACCGCGGTTTGAAGCAAGTGTGGTGGTGCGACCGATACAAATTTGCTCAATGTATCGCAGGCGATCCAAATTTCTGTCGAGGATGATTACTTCTGCTTGCATGCCTGCTGCAATCCATGCCGCGTTGTAGCCAACATTGCCAGCACCGATGACGACAACTTTTGCAGGACGAACTCCGGGTGCTCCACCCATCAAAACTCCGCGACCACCCTGTGGACGTTCGAGAAAGTGTGCTCCGGCTTGAGTCGCAAGTCGGCCGGCGATTTCACTCATTGGTGCAAGCAACGGCAACGAACCGTCGTCGAGTTGCACGGTCTCGTAGGCGATGGCCGTTGTCTTCGACTTTTGCAACGCTGCAGCAACCGCTGGATACGCCGAGAGATGTAAGTACGTAAACAGCGTGAGGTCTGACCTCAGAAAACCGAATTCTTCAGCCTTTGGCTCTTTCACCTTGACAACCATTTGCTGACTCCATGCATCGGCCGCTGTCGGCACGATTGTGGCGCCTGCAGCCACATATTCGGCATCGCTGATGGACGCACCCTCTCCGGCGCTTTTCTCAATAAATACTTCAATACCGAGTCGCTCAAATTCGCGCACGCCGTCTGGGGTGAGAGAGACACGACCCTCCAAAGTCTTGATTTCTTTGGGCACACCGAGGGTCTTGATGCTTGATGCCATGAACCGACACTACGCCTGTTGGGAGTGCTACTGCTTGATGGCTTGGTATTTCATGCAACTTGCTGGCTCTGGTTAGTGTTGTCTTATGAAATCGTTCAATAACTACATCAACGGCAAAGAAGTTGCAGCCCAAGACGGTCGCACAACGCCAGTCATCGATCCCGTAACCGGCAAACAGTATGCGACGGCAGCATTATCCGGACCTGCAGATGTAGACAGCGCAATGAAAGCAGCGGCTGATGCGTTTGATTCGTGGAAACACTCCACACCATCGGTACGTCAGAAAGCAATCAATGACATCGCAGATGCGATGGAAGCCAATATGACCGAGTTGATTGAAGCCGAAATCGAGAACACTGGAAAGCCACGCGCCATTACGTTTAGCGAAGAAGTGCCACCGATGATGGACCAAATTCGATTTTTCGCCGGTGCTGCACGCATGCTTGAAGGCAAGAGTGCGGGTGAATACATGACCAACTTCACTTCGTATATTCGTCGCGAGCCAATTGGTGTGTGTGCTCAAGTTGCACCATGGAATTATCCGCTGATGATGGGCGTGTGGAAATTTATTCCCGCCATCGCAGCAGGTAACACCACCGTGTTGAAGCCAAGCGATACAACACCGGCATCGACCGCATTGATTGCAAAAATTGCTGGTGAAGTACTGCCTCCAGGCGTACTCAACGTGATTTGTGGAGATCGCGATACTGGTCGTGCAATGGTCACGCACGACACTCCAGGAATGGTTTCAATCACTGGTTCGGTTCGTGCCGGAATGGAAGTTGCAGGAGAAGCAGCCAAGAGTTTGAAGCGTGTGCATCTTGAACTTGGTGGAAAGGCACCTGTCATCATTTTTGACGATGCAGATATTGAACTTGCTGTTGAGACGATTGCAATGACCGGCTACTTCAATGCTGGCCAAGACTGCACTGCGGCAACTCGCGTAATTGCCGGACCAAAGATCTATCGTGATTTTGTTGATGCACTGACTGAAGCTGCAAAGAAGACGAAGACCGGTAAGCCTGGTGACGATGTGTTGTACGGTCCGTTAAACAACGAAACTCACCTGAGCAAGGTCAAGGGTTTTGTTGACCGCACACCAAAACATGCGCGCATCACAACAGGTGGTTCGCAAGTAAGCGGTGCTGGTTACTTCTTTGAGCCAACTGTGATCTGCGACCTCAAGCAACAAGATGAGATGATTCAGAACGAAATGTTTGGACCGGTCATCACAGTCCAACAATTCAGTGACGAAGAAGAGGCATTGAAATGGGCCAACGGTGTTGAGTATGCGCTTGCTTCGTCGGTGTGGACTCGGGACCTAGGGCGTGCAATGCGCATGACCAAGAACCTCGACTTTGGTTGCGTCTGGGTGAATACCCACATACCAATGGTGGCTGAAATGCCTCACGGTGGTTACAAGAAATCGGGTTACGGAAAAGACTTGTCTGCATACGCTTTGGACGATTACACGCGCATCAAGCATGTAATGATCAATCTCAATAGCTAAAAATCTCGATAGTTAAAGAAGGAGCAACATGGGGGAATTGGCGAATCCAAAAAATGTGATCGAACTTGATCACATTTCGAAGACATACGGTGACTTTGTCGCTGTTCACGACGCCAATTTTTCAATTGCCACTGGTGAGTTTTTTGCGATGCTCGGCCCTTCGGGTTGCGGCAAGACCACAACTCTCAAGATGATTGCAGGTTTCGAGCAACCGACAACTGGTCGTGTCATGCTCGATGGAGTAGACGTCTCTTCTGTGCCGCCATATAAGCGAAACGTCAACACCGTGTTTCAGCAGTACGCGCTTTTTCCGCACATGACGGTGTTCGACAACGTGGCGTTTGGTCCTCGAAGCAAAAAGATAGATGAGAAAAAGATCAAGACGAGCGTTATGGAGATGCTGGAGATCGTTCGCCTTTCCGAATTTGCTGCTCGAAAGCCAACACAACTCTCAGGAGGTCAACAACAACGTGTTGCACTTGCTCGCGCACTGGTCAACTATCCAAGCGCGCTGTTGTTGGATGAGCCGTTGGCCGCACTCGACTTGAAGCTTCGCGAAGCAATGCAGATCGAGCTAAAGCGCATTCAGCGCGAAGTTGGAATTAGTTTTATTTTCGTTACGCATGATCAGGGTGAGGCGCTGACCATGAGCGATCGCATCGCTGTAATGAGTCAGGGCCATGTCGAACAGATCGGCACACCGGAAGAGATTTACCGCACGCCATCATCGTTGTTTGTCGCAGGTTTTATTGGTTCAGCCAACTTGCTTCCGGGCACAGTCGAGTCACGTGATGGAGACGATGTTGTTGTTGCATTGCGGGTTGGTGCAACCGTTCGTGCAGCAACCAAGGGCGCTGTATTTTCTGTTGGCGACAAAGTCTCCGTGATGCTGAGGCCCGAGCGCATTAAGCCTGCGGCAACGGTCGAAGTGCAGGGCAGGGGAATCGAAGGTCTCCTGACTGATCTGGTGTTTCAGGGCGCAACTGCCCGGCTAATTGTGCGGCTTGATGACGGAACCGAAATGACGTGCTTGGCCGACTCGTCGGCAACGATGCCGCAGATTGCCCCTGGCAAGCGCATTGCCATGACGTGGGACAGCGACTGTGGCTTCGTACTTGCAGGATGGCCCGATAAAGCAGGCGCAACGACAACTGACATCGATCACATCGAGTCAACGCTCTAAGATCTCATCAGTAACCAACAAAGGGGAGAACCATGAATAACCGCCCAGTGTCCCGCAATATGACCCGTCGGCAATTTTTGGCACGATCAGGCGCGCTCGGCGCGATGGGTATTTCTCTACCTGCATTGCTTGCAGCATGTGGTGGTAGCGATGGCGGTGGTGGCGCAGAATCGACCACCGTTTCATTCGATAACTGGCCGCTCTACATCGACCCAACCGAGGGAACAACGTTAGGAACGGTCGACCGTTTTGCCGAGGCAACCGGCATCACCATGAGCTACTCCGAGGGCTACAACGACAACAACGAATATTTTGCCAAGGTTCAACCACTGCTTGGTAACGGTAAGACGATTGAAGCCGACATCATTGCTCCAACATTTTGGATGGCGGGCCGACTGATCAGCCTTGGTTGGGCAGAGAAGTTGCCAAGTGCTCTTATTCCAAACATGGCGAACATCACCGACGGATTTGTTAACCCACCATGGGACCCAACGGGTGAATACAGCATGCCGTGGCAAGCAGGTATGGCGGGAATCGCGTACAACATCGATGTAACAGGCCGCGAGTTGAAGAGCGTAGAAGATTTGTTCTACCCAGCATTCAAGGGCAAGATCGGAATCATGTCTGAAATGCGTGACACCATCGGTCTCATCGCAATGGGCTTGGGTATTGATCCATCGACCATCGCATCATTTGACGATGCGGCGCCGGCATTCGAAAAACTTGCCAAGGCCAAAGCCGACGGACAGATTCGTCAATTCACTGGCAACGACTACACCGACGATTTGGTCAGTGGCAACTTTGCTGCATGTGTCGGCTGGTCTGGCGACGTGTTGCAACTTGGCAAGGACAGCCCCAACGTTCGCTTCGTCATTCCAGAAGAGGGTGGCACTCGTTGGGCAGACGTGATGATGTTGCCAAAGGGCGTGAAGAACTCGGCCAACGCAGCAAAGTGGATGAACTTCTGTTACGACCCAGTACAGGCAGCATTGATTACCCAGTATGTGCAGTATCTGTCGCCAGTGAAGGGTGTTCGCGAAGAATTGGCAAAGATCAACCCAGAATTAGCCGACAACCAGTTGCTCTTCCCGGATGATGCAACGAGCGCACGCTTGCGAGCATTTGCAACACTGACAGAGGAAGTTGAAGCCAAATTTGACGAGGAGTTCTCGGCAATCACCGGTGCGTAAGCACCGAATCAGTCGCTGAAAACAACATGACAACGGGGGTCACCGTTTCCCGGCGAATCGGCACCAATGCCGATCGCGTTGGTCTTGGGGCCATGCTTGTTGCCTCTGCATGCCTTGTTGCGCTTGGCGCAAAGTGGGTGAGTGGCCCCGCATCATCAGTGGTGCTACTTGTACTTGCGCTTGTGCTTATCGGCGTTTTGGTGCTGGCACTGCGGGGCGGCCCCGAAGCGCGACGATTACTTGCACCGTATGGCCTACTCAAGCCCGGAATGTTGTGGCTCGCTTTGTTCTTCCTCGCGCCAGTGTGGAGCTTGCTGCGAATTTCGCTGTCGACGAAACCCAGCAGATTTTCTGTTGACTACAACTTCTCATGGGCATTTGAAAATTATTCGAATGCATTCAAGGATTTTGGAACGCAATTTCAACACGCATTCGTCTATGCGGCAATTGCCACAGTTTTAACCGTGTTGATTGGATACCCACTCGCTTACGTCATTGCATTTCGTGGAGGCAAGTACAAAAACATTTTGCTCGGCATGGTGGTCATTCCATTTTTCACGAGTTACCTCATTCGCACTATTGCATGGTCGACAATCTTGGCCGACAGAGGTTTCGTTGTCCGGACGTTCGATGCAGTAGGTGTGGTGCAGGTGCTTGAGTGGCTGCACATCATGGACAACGGCAAATTACTGAATACGCCGGCTGCGGTCATCGGTGGGCTCACCTACAACTTCCTTCCGTTCATGTTGCTTCCGATTTATGTGAGCCTTGAAAAGATTGATACCAACCTCGTCAATGCGGCGGGAGACTTGTATTCGAGTGCCACACGCGCTTTCAGGAAGGTGGTGCTCCCACTGTCCATCCCTGGCGTCTTCGCCGGAACGCTGCTCACCTTCATTCCAGCTGCGGGCGACTTCGTGAACGCCCAGTTTCTTGGTAATCCAAATACAACAATGATCGGCAACTCGATTCAAGATCAATTCTTGAAGCAAAACAATTACCCAGTTGCATCCGCGATGTCGGCGGTGTTGATGTTTAGCATCGCCTCATTGGTATTGCTGTACACCAAAATCTTCGGCACGGAGGATTTGGCATGATGCGCATACGAAGCAAGGTTGCTCATTGGGCACTGAACATTTTTGCGGGTCTAGGGCTGCTCTATCTGTTTACGCCAATTTTTTTTATTGTTGCGTTTAGTTTCAACAAACCTAAAGGCAACTTCAACATTGCGTGGCAAGAGTTCACCCTGGATAACTGGATGCATCCGTTTGCAGAGGAATCACTCACTCGCGCACTGCGAGTAAGCCTTGAAATCGCTGCAGTATCAACGCTCATCTCGACCGTGCTCGGTTCGCTCATTGCAATTGCTCTCTCTCGTTACAAGTTCCGTGGGAGTAGTGGAATCAACCTATTTCTCGTCTTACCGCTTACCACTCCAGAGATCGTGCTTGGTTCATCTTTGGCAACGCTCTTCCTTGGTCAGAACTTCATCGAATTTGGGTTCACCACCATCGTTATTGCCCACATTATGTTCCAAGTGAGTTTTGTTGCGCTCACAGTTCGCGCTCGTATTCGAGGGTTCGACTGGACACTTGAACAGGCTGCACAAGACCTCGGTGCTTCGCCTATGCGTACCTTTACGAAAGTGACGTTGCCGTTGATCCTGCCCGGCATACTCGCAGCATCATTGCTGGCTTTTGCCTTGTCCATAGACGACTTCATTATTACTTTCTTCAACTCGGGCAATGTTGTTTCGTTTCCGCTCCAGATCTACGGAGCAGCTCGCGTGCGAATTCCGCCGCAAATCAATGTGCTTGCCAGCATGATCCTGTTCCTGAGTGTTGCAGTTTTATTATCTGGAACAATTGCAGGTATGCGCAAAGAAGCAGCGAAGACTTCCGCAGCAAAGCCAAAGCGTCGCATTCTCAATAAATCCGCATGATCCGGACGCGCGCTGTGCGCATTGCTGTTGGCCCTCAAGGTTCTGCTGACTGGGCGTGTGATGCGGTGCGCGCTGGTGGCGGCGAAGTAGTTGATGTTTCCGAAGCCCAAGGGCTTGTGTGGACTGACTTCGACACAACGGAGCAACTCATTGCGACACTTGCGCAGAATCCTGAAATTTCGTGGGTGCAAGTTCCATTTTCGGGCGTCGAGACGTACATGCCTTATGTCGACGGAGCGCGCACATGGACAAGTGCCAAAGGCGTGTTTGGGGGAGCAGTTGCGGAACTCGCGCTTGGACTGTTGATCGGAGGTATGCGTCATGTTGCTGGTTATGCACGCGAGCAGCACTGGACTGAAGATCATGGTCGCACATTGTTTGGTGCGCGCGTGACAATCCTTGGTGCCGGAGGAATTGCTCAATCACTGATCTCGATGTTGCAGCCGTTCAATTGCCACATCACTGTGGTGCGCAACCGACAGGGTGAATTGCCTGGTGCGCACGAAGTTGTCACGACTTCCAAACTCAATACGGCATTGTCGCAAGCAGACGCCGTAGTGATGGCACTGGCACTTACGCCCCAAACTCACGGCATTATGGGCAAGAAGCAGTTTGAAGTAATGCAGTCACACGCATGGCTTGTCAACGTGGGGCGCGGCAAGCAGATTATTACCGATGATTTAGTGTGGGCTCTTGAAGCAGGCGAGATTGGTGGAGCAGCGTTGGATGTAACCGACCCAGAACCACTGCCGACAGGCCACCCGTTGTGGTCGATGCCAAACTGCATCATCACCCCTCATGTTGGTAACACTGCCGAGATGGTTCCTCCTCTGTTGGCGTTGCGAATCACCGAAAATGTGCGTCGCTTTGCCGCTGGCGAACAGTTGGTTGGCATCATCGATCAAACGGTTGGGTATTGATGTCGAAACAAAGTCAAAATTATTATGCAGTGCTGGGAGTAACGCCTTCTGCATCGATGGAACAACTACGCGCCGCTTATCGAGACAAAGTACGGATCATTCATCCCGATAGTGCAGTGGCTGCATCACCTACTGCGTCGCTGCAGATGGCTGAAGTAGTTCGAGCATGGTCGACGTTGTCAAACCCTGCTCTCAGGCGCGCGTACGATGAAGATTTCTTGGACTCGGATCCAATTCCACCAGCCCCCATCGTGCGTGGGCATTTCCCCAAAAGGCTGATCGGATGGATTCTTGCGATTGGCGTAATAGGTGTGCTGTTGCTCGATGTGGTGAGTGGTCCAGTTGTTCCGGCGAAACCAGACGGCTTGCTGCAATCGGGGTCATGTATCGTCATCGACCCCAACAATCTTGCCGTTGAAGTGGGGTGTGAAGTTGAACATTATGGAGTTGTGCGGCAATTAGTTGGTTTTGACATGGCATGCCCAAGCGATACTGAGCCGATTCGGGATCGGCAAGGAATGGGCCATGCGTGCGTTGTACCAAGCCAGTAGCTGGCTATACCCTGTGCACTCTCGGGCGGTTAGCTCAGTCGGAAGAGCGCCACGTTCACATCGTGGAAGTCGTGGGATCGAGGCCCATATCGCCCACGAGAACTAGTGTTTAGTCGTGGCTCAGCAGTGTGAAAGACCAGGGTGCGCTCAACCAGCGGCGGTTGAATACATTATTGATCCGCAACGTTTGTTGCTGACGCTCCAGAACCACGAAGTGGTCAAAGGTGAGCGTCGAAGTGCATTGTGCGCAACTCATGGCGACCGAATGAGTGTGCCAAAGGGTTGGTCAATTGACGATCGCCGAGAAGATCCACCGCGGTTGTTTAAGACAGCCAAATCAGGTGTAGCGCCTACGAAGGCAAGCGCAAAAAAGTCAGCGACTGAATCGAAGCAGAAAAAGAAACCAGTAGTGCGACCGATGTTGTTTCAGGCTGAAAAGCAAGTTGTGGAAGAAGTGCAAGAAGTACAAAAAGTTCAAGCACCAGTTACAAAGCCGATAGTGCGCGATGCAGATCTTGAAGAAACGAAAGCGATGCCGTGGACTCCGCAATTTGACCGCACCGATGACTTGGGTGGGGTATTGCGACCAAAAGGAAAATTACTGAGCCGTGCATTCGGTCTTGATGAAACAATTGAATATCCACGACCAGTAGTAGATGAAGAACCTGCAGTCGAACTTGAACGAGAGACGTTCAGTGAGTTCGATATTCCCTGATAAGCATTCTCTGGTAAACATTTCCCATGGATGTAGCTGCAACCGTTGAAGCACCTGTCGGCGTAGAAAAACTGTTTGCGGTAGTAGCCGATCTCACTACATATCCGCACTGGCTGAGCATTGTGCACCAAGTGACGGCAGAGCCGTCTGGGTCGGGAGAAGCCATTGCTTGGCTGGTTGAATTGCGCGGCAAAGTTGGGCCATTTGCTCGATCAAAGCGCTTACGCATGGTGCAATCCATGTGCGAGAGACCCAACAACGTGGTGTTTGAACGCCGGGAAACCGATGGCCGTAAACATTCTCCATGGGTGCTGACTGCGCAAGTTGGAGCAACCAGTGTTGGTTCAAACCTGACAGTCAATTTGCACTACGGGGGCTCATTGTTTACTGGTGGTGTTTTAGAGCGCCTACTTGCAGATCAAATTATGCAAGGACGCGAGCGGCTTCTAGCCGTGCTGCAAGCCTAAGAAACCTACGCAACTACGTTGCGGGGATTTCGCGCTTTGCTGACATTTTGACTGGCTGACCGGCTGCAAGCTGTCCGCATGCAGCGTCGATGTCGGTGCCACGATT
>CANGZK010000021.1 GCA_947458565.1 Acidimicrobiaceae bacterium | reverse complement strand
TGGTTACTCCGTTCGACAAGAACGGAGCACTCAATCTGGATGGTGCTCGGCGCCTTGCAAAATGGTTGCAAGACAATGGCAATGACGGTCTCGTAATTGCGGGCACGACAGGCGAGTCGCCTGTACTTACTGACGATGAGCGTCTAAGTCTGTTTGCGGCCGTAGTTGAAGCGGTCACGATTCCGGTCATTGCCGGCACGGGCACTAACGACACTGCGCACTCGGTGCACTTAACCAAAGAGGCAACGAAACTCGGTGTAGCTGGCATCTTGGCCGTTACTCCGTATTACAACCGCCCATCTCAGGCCGGTATCGAAGCACATATGCGTGCCATGTGTGCCGCAACATCACTTCCTGTTGTTGTATACGACATTCCAGTGCGCACCGGTCGCAAGATCTCGACACAGTTATTGCTCAAACTGGCACGTGAAGTAAAAAACGTGGCCGCGGTCAAGGATGCTGCAGGCAACCCAGCAGAGTCTGCAGTGCTGATGTCGCAAGCTCCTGCAGGTTTCGAGTTGTACAGCGGAGACGATGGGCTCACGCTTCCATTTATGGCTATTGGTGGTTGCGGTGTAATTGGAGTGGCCACTCACTGGACTGGGCAAGATCATCAAGAGATGTTTGATTGCTGGGCGAAGGGCGACGTGGACGGTGCTCGCCGAGTGAATGCCCGGATGCTTGAGAGTTTTGCATTTGAGACTGGTGATGACAATCCAAACCCATTGCCAAGCAAGGTGATGATGAACTTGTTGGGTCTTGAAGTGGGAGATGCGAGATTGCCAATGGGTCCACCACCCGCAGGCCTCGAAGAGCGTGGCAAGAAAGTGCTCGAAAACTTGCGCGCTGCTCGCTTGGCGCAAAAATAATGGCGGCGCCAGTCCGGATTATTTTTCTTGGAGGTCTAGGCGAGATAGGTCGCAACTGCATGGTGATCGAGCAAGATGATCGACTGCTTCTCATCGATTGTGGTCTGATGTTTCCCGATGCAGACATGCACGGCATCGACTTGGTCTTGCCCGACTTCACGTATTTGCGTGAAAATGCACACCGCATCGAAGCATGTGTTGCAACTCATGGCCATGAAGATCATGTTGGTGGTTTGCAGTTTTTATTGCGCGAACTTTCGTTCCCAATTTATGGTTCGCCGGTCACACTTGGTCTTGCTCGCAACCGCATTGAAGAAGCCGGGCTGTTGGGCAAAACCGAACTGATTCCTGTTGTCGACAACGAGCGCCGTCGCATTGGCCCATTTGATGTCGAGTTCATTCCTGTTACACACTCTGTTCCTTTTGCGCACGCAATTGCGCTGCACACGCCCCAAGGCGTGATCATTCACTCGGGTGACTTCAAGATCGATCTCACACCGGTCGATGACCGCCGCACAGACTTGGCGCGACTTGGCGCATTGGCCGCAGGCGACGGAATTCGTTTGCTCATGCTTGACAGTACAAATGCCGAAGAACGGGGTTCGGCACCAAGCGAACGCAGCGTTGGTGTTGTGTTGCGACAGTTGTTTGCTGAACACAAAACCGAGCGCATTATTACAGCAAGTTTTGCAAGCCATATTCACCGCGTGCAACAAATTGCCGAGGCTGCGATCGACGCAGGCAGAGTAGTGGCGACACTCGGCAGGTCAATGATCAATAACGTGCGCATGGCGCGCGACCTTGGCATTATCAAGTTGCCCGATCATGCGTTTGTCAACATTGAAGAGATCGACAATTACCCACCGGAAAAAGTATGTGTTATCTCGACTGGTTCGCAAGGCGAGCCGATGGCTGCGCTTTCACTGCTTGCAAGAGGCGACAACAAGTTCGTCAAGATTGGGCCTAAAGATTTAGTGATTTTTTCGAGCCACGCAATTCCCGGCAATGAAAGCAATGTCAATCGCGTTATTGATGGCTTGCTGCGCGCAGGTGCCGATGTGGTGCATTCGGGTATTGCCGACGTGCACGCAACTGGTCATGCTCAAGCCGAAGACCTCAAGATGTATTTGTCGATTACTGAGCCTGAATGGTTTGTGCCAATTCATGGCGAGTACCACCACATGGTTGCGAACACCAAGCATGCTCGTACTATGGGCGTGCCTGACTCAAAAATTGTGCTGTGTGAAGACGGCGATGTAATCGAGATCACCGATAATGGAATCGAACTTGCTGGCAGAGTCCCTGCGGGCATGTTGTATGTGGACGGCATAGTTGGCGACGTTGGCCAGGGCGTATTACGCGACCGCAAGGTGTTGGCCGAAGAGGGTGTTGTCGTTGTTGTAGTCACCGTTGATATTGATGCTGGGCGAGTGCTCGTTGGTCCAGAAATCATTACTCGCGGTTGGGTGTATGCGCCAGAAGCAGAAGACTTGATTGATGAGGGAGTAGCGACGGTGGCAAAAGCCGTTGAAAAAGCACTCAAAGCAGGCACTCGTGATGTTGATGCGCTCGAAAAAGAAGTGCGCCGTGCCGCTGGCAAGTTTGTGTCGGAGCGCACCAAGCGACGTCCGATGATTGTGCCAATCGTGATGGAGGCATAGGCCCAATTTGGGTATGCCCCAATTGGGTAGTACCCCATTGGTAAGTTTGTTCAATGGCAACCAAGCCCCGTAAGGGGTCTCAATCGGGTCGCGCCCAGTCGCGCCCGGCATCACGCGGCGACGCCCAGATCAGGCCATTGCGTAGCCATAAGCCAATTGAACAAGAACAAATGCAGTTCAGACGTGTCCGTCGTCCGTCGGTTTTGAAGTCAGTTCTTGAAGGTCGCGGTCACGAATTCGGTGGCATCGGCTTGGTGTGTTTTGGCATCTTGCTCTTCATGTCTGTCTATGCCGATATCGCTGGCCCAGTTGGTCGCGGTCTCAATACGGTGCTGTCTTCAACAATCGGCATCGGTCGATATGTCATTCCTGTATTGGCAATTGGCGCTGGCGTTGCTTTCATTAAGCGCACTGAAGTACAACACAGAGTTCGTTTGGCTTTTGGTTGGGCTGTGTTCTCGATTGCAGTGCTCAGCGAAATTCATATTCTCAAAGGTGGCGGTTCAATCAACGCCGAAATCAACGCGCTCTCGAGTGCAGGTGGCTGGATGGGCTGGTTGATCGGCGAGCCATTGCGACAAAGCATTGGCGGAATTGCCACAACAATTTTGTTGCTTGGGTCAATGCTTGGAGGCGTGCTGTTGATTACTGGCAATACGTTGCCAGAGTTGTATCGCCGCATTTCTGCTTGGGTGAACGGCGTGTCAATGCCGCAGGGTCGAAGAGATAGCAGTCGTAAATTCGGTCGTGGTGAAAATAGTGGAGATTCATTTTTTGAAGATGAGTCTGGTGAGCCACAGTTTTATGACATCGCATTAGATGATGAGGACGTGGCTGATCACGCAGCGGAAAATAGTGAGGAAGAGGACGACTACGAAGAAGAAGTGAAGCCTCGCCGCGAACGCAAAAAGCGCAAGCCAAAGCTTTCGCAAGTTGATGTACCGACTTCGGCACCATCGCCTACGGCTGTAGCGATTGTGAAGGGTGTCGCTCAGCAGATGCCACTTGGGCCAGGAGCAAACCCAAGCAGTTGGTCATTGCCCACACTCGACATGTTGACCGTGACTCGACACGAGAAGGCCGATGAGCGCGCTACTCAAGAGCGCGGTATGAAACTTGTTGAGGCGCTCAAAGAGCACAGCGTCGAAACCGACCTTGTTGGATACACACGCGGTCCAACAGTTACACGATTTGAATTGTCGTTGGGCGGCGGTGTCAAAGTTGCCAAAGTGACCTCATTGTCGCGCGACATTGCTTACACAATGGCTGCAACTGATGTGCGCATCTTGGCCCCAATTCCAGGTAAGTCAGCGATTGGTATTGAAGTTCCAAACGCGCAACGCGAATTGGTATCACTTGGTGACTTGATGATGTCGCAAGAAGCACGCGCAGCAGGACACCCACTAGATGTTGCAGTGGGCAAAGACATTGCCGGTCGCGCCGTGTTTCTCAATATCTCTACAACTCCGCACATGTTGATAGCCGGTACTACGGGTGCCGGTAAGTCGAGTGCGATCAACTGCATCATCACCTCGGTGCTGATGCGATCGACGCCAGATCAAGTGAAGATGATTTTGATTGACCCGAAGCAAGTTGAAATGGCGCAGTACGCCAGGTTGCCGCATTTGCTCACACCGCCTGTCACAAACCCTAAGAAGGCAGCGAATGCATTGGGTTGGGCAGTGAAAGAAATGGAGCGCCGTTACGACTTGTTGGTCGAGGCGGGTTTCAGAGACATCGTTGGTTACAACGCTGCATATGATCGTGGCGATTTGTCGGAAGAACAAAACACCGACCAGAGTTTTGATCGCATTCCATACATCTTGATTGTGGTGGATGAGTTAAATGACCTGATGATGGTTGCGGCTCGCGACGTAGAAGATTGCATTACTCGCATCGCGCAGAAGGCGCGTGCGGTAGGCATTCACTTGATTGTTGCAACACAGCGTCCAAGCGTCAACGTCATTACGGGTGTCATCAAGGCCAACATTCCTGCGCGTATGGCGTTTGCGGTATCGAGCCTTACCGACAGTCGCGTGATCTTGGATCAGCCAGGCGCAGAAAAACTCATTGGTAAGGGCGACATGTTGTTGCTGCCAGGCAACACATCGGTCTCGCAGCGAATTCAGTCTGCCTGGGTTGACGAAGCCGAAGTTCGCAAGGTTGTGGGCCATTGGCGCCGCCAAGCACCAGAAGTCGTATACGTGTCTGGCGTCGATGGCGAGAAGAGCGGTGGCAGCGGTGCTGATTTGTTTGGTGGCACCACTGGCGACAGCGATGATGACGAATTGTTGCGTCAGGCAATGGACTTGGTTGTGCGCACGCGTCAGGGCTCAACATCAATGCTGCAACGCAAGCTCAAGATTGGTTTTGCACGAGCTGGTCGCATCATGGATCTACTCGAAAGCCGTGGCATCGTTGGCCCAAGCGATGGCTCAAAGCCTCGCGAAGTGTTGATGACATTGGAAGAACTCGAACAATTACAACAAGCTAGTTAACGAGTTTTCTGCCGGTTGCACGGCGGGTCTGGTGTAGACCTAAAGTCTCGCCATGACCGAATTTACCGAAATCGCATCAGGACTCCGTTTTCCCGAAGGCCCAATTGCCATGCCAGATGGCAGTGTGATCTTGGTTGAAATGTTTGGCAAGGTGATCACACGTGTGTTGCCGGATGGAAGCAAGCAAAAGATTGCTGACACACCCGGTGGCCCAAACGGAATCGCTGTTGGTCCAGATGGCGCAATTTATTTGTGCAATAACGGGGGATCATTTTCGGAAGTTGATTTCCTTGGACTTACATTTCCTGGTCCATTTAATCCAGACAACTACATCGGTGGACGTATCCAACGCGTCGATATTGCAACTGGCAAAGTGACCGACCTCTATACAGAGTGCGACGGCATCAAACTGCGAGGACCAAACGACTTGGTGTTCGACAAGCAGGGTGGCATGTGGTTCACCGACCATGGAATCCGAGAGCACCGCACAGCTGACTTCACCGGCGTCTATTACGCCAAGACCGATGGCTCGATGATCAAGGAAGTGATCTTTCCAACTGAGTCGCCAAATGGGATTGGCTTATCGCCAGATGGCACAAAGTTGTATTGGGCCGAAACACATACAGGTCGTGTCTACCAAGCAACTGTCACTGCGCCAGGGGAAACGACACCGTTTTCACCGATTGACCCATCTGGTTTGTTGTGTGGATTGCCGGGCTTGCAATTGTTTGATTCGCTTGCGGTCGATGGCGATGGCAATGTGTGTGTTGCCACAATTGGTCTGCAAACAGCCGGCATCACAGTGATCTCGCCAGATGGCGTGGTGCTCGAACAGATATTGACTGGTGACCCGCTGACGACCAACATCTGTTTTGGCGGGCCCGATTACAAAACTGCATACATCACGTTGTCTGGCACGGGCAGATTGGTGTCGATGCCGTGGCCATATAAGGGGCTCAAACTCAATTACTAAACAGGCGAGCACTAGGCTTGATGCTTGTGCAGCAACGTTTTTATGTCGAGACGCTTGGCTGTCCAAAGAACGATGTCGATTCGGACAAAATTGTCGGCACATTGCTCGCTGATGGGTTGATTGCCACTGACGACCCGACACTTGCAGACTTGGTGGTTGTAAACACCTGTGCATTCATCGAAGATGCGCGGAAAGAAAGTATTGATACTGTGCTCGCGCTCGGGGCGCAACGCAAAGATGGAGCAAGGCTCGTTGTTACTGGCTGTATGGCCGAGCGTTATGGGGCAGAACTCGCGGAGGCACTGCCCGAAGTAGATCAAGTTGCAGGATTCGGTGTGCCCGTGCAGATGGGCCGCAAACCAATTTCCATTTCGGCTGCGCCAATCCCTTCGTTTGATCTGCTCAACTTGCCACGACCAAAGAGCACTGATCCTTGGGCCTATGTAAAAATTGCAGAAGGATGCGATCGCAATTGTGGTTTCTGTGCGATCCCAAGTTTTAGAGGTCCGCAACGCAGTCGTGATATTTCTCAGATCTTGCATGAAGTGGACGAGCTAGGCGCAAAAGAGATCGTGCTAATCGCGCAAGATCTTGCAAGTTACGGCAAAGATCGCCCAGGTGAGCTCGGTGCTGGTTCGATTGTTCCACTCGTGAGGGCCGTTGCTGCCAAAGTGAAGCGCACTCGATTGCTGTATCTGTACCCCAGTGACTTGAGCGATGAATTGATCGCAGCAATTCTTGAAACCGGTGTGCCGTACTTCGACCTGTCACTGCAGCATGTAAGCAAGACTCATCTGCGTCGCATGCGCAGGTGGGGCGATGGAGAGCGCTTCTTGAAGCGCATCAACGACATTCGCGCGCTGTCTCCTGACGCAGCTTTTCGAAGCAACTTCATCGTTGGATACCCAGGCGAAACCGAGGAAGACCACGACCAGTTGCTGCAGTTCGTAGAAGATGCACAGCTGGATTGGTGCGGATTCTTTACTTTCAGCCCTGAAGAAGGCACGCATGCGATGACGCTGCCTGATCATGTGCCAACCGAACTCATGAACGAGCGAATCGCTGAACTACGAGAGATGCAGGACAGCATCACTGCGGTTCGACGCGATGCGCTTATTGGCCGAACCCTCGAGGTGCTTGTTGACGAGGTGGGTATTGGACGCACCCATTGGGAAGCGCCATCCATTGATGGCATTGTGCACGTGAGTCGTGACTTGCCTGTTGGGGAGTTTGCGAATGTGATGATTGTCGATGCAATGGGGCCCGATTTGGTTGCCGAGGGAAGCTCGGTGGAAGATAGTGATGATGAGCAAGGAGATTTTTAATCATGCCAGTTGATCCGAGCGCTATTCGCACGTGGGCTAACGCTGTCACAGTTGGTCGATTGTTGATTTCGCCGTTGATGTTTGCAATTATTCCGACAGACAATGTTGGATCGTGGGTCGCAACCGGATTGTGGTTTTTGCTGTGTCTGAGCGATCTGGTGGATGGTCAGCTTGCGCGTAAGCACGGCACAACTCGCAGCGGGGCATTTCTAGACCCATTGGCCGACAAAGTTTGTGTGCTTGGCTCGATGTTTATTTTGGTCAGCCGTGGCATGTTCAATCCGTGGCTTGTTGGGTTGATTGCGGCGCGCGAAATTGCCATCAGTTTATATCGCGTATTTGCTGGCGCCAAAGGTGTGAGCGTGCCTGCAAGCAAGGCTGCAAAATTCAAGACCTTTGCTCAGCAAGTATCGGTTGGGTTTGCGGTGTTGCCGTTGAGTGCCGCCGATTACAACTATCTTGCCAAAGGTTCGCTTGCAATCGCCACGGCGCTCACGTTGTACAGCGGCCTGCAATACGGTGCAGCCGCATTTAAAGCTCGCAAGCAGGCTTAAGCAATGCGTTGCGACGTCGTTGCTATTGGCACCGAGTTGTTGCTCGGGCAGATTGTTGACACAAACTCGGCTTGGCTAGGAGAGCAACTGTCGGCTGCTGGTATCGACTCGTGCTTGCAGGTCAAAGTGGGCGACAACCTTGAACGCATGGTGAAAGCAATTCGCTCAACACTTGCCGACGCAGACGCTGTCATCATTTGTGGAGGTCTTGGGCCAACGCACGATGACATTACGCGCGAAGCAATTGCAGAAATCATGGGTGTAGAACTCGAATTTAACGACGACGTAGGCATGGCGATCTCCGAGATGTTTGCCTCACGCAATCGACGCATGCCCGAGATCAATATGCGTCAGGCCATGGTGCCCAAAGGTGCTGCCATTATCGAGCAACGGCGCGGCACTGCACCGGGGTTGATCTGTCCAGTTGGCGACAAAGTGATTTATGCAGTGCCAGGAGTGCCGTACGAACTGTACGAAATGTTTGAACGCGCAATCTTGCCGGACTTGTTGGTGCGGTCTGGTTCTGCTTCGGTGATCTCGAGTCGTGTGTTGCGCACGTGGGGCGAGAGCGAGAGTGGGTTGAATGAGCGTCTTTTTGGAGTGATTGAGCAACTCGAGGGCGTAGGTAATCCAACTCTCGCGTTCTTGGCTAGTGGGTGGGAAGGCATCAAAGTTCGACTCACGGCAAAATCTTCCACACAAGCCGAAGTCGTAGCAATCTTGGATAAGTGGGAAGAGACAGTTCGCGCCGCCATTGGCGACATTGTGTTTGGCATCGACACAGACACCATGGAATCTGTTGTGTTGCAAATGTTGCGAGAACGTGGGCTCACTCTTGGATTGGCCGAGTCGGTTACTGGAGGTTTAGTGGCAGGACGCCTCACTGGCATTGAAGGCGCTAGCGAAGTGTTACGTGGTGGGGTTGTCTCCTATGCAACCGAGGTCAAACATTCAGTACTCGGAGTAAAAAGCGACATGGTTGTGAATGAGGAAGCTGCGATCGAGATGGCAGTAGGCGCATGCAAAGTGCTTGGCGCAAGTGTCGGGCTTGCTTTAACGGGCGTCGCAGGGCCAGCATCGCAAGAAGGTGTCAAGCCCGGAACCTTGTGTGTCGGCGTGTGTTTGCCAGATGGCACCACAGCTTCGACAACATTTGCGTTGCCGGCCGTACGCGATCAGATGCGCCAACTCTCGGTGATTAGCTCGCTTGACTTTTTACGCCGCCACATTCGCACCATTTAGGGGTTTGGGCGAGATTGAGCATGGCTGGTTACTTAGTAATAAATGTGAGACAATGGGGTATGAACCCAAAACAAATCTTGAAAGCAACAACCCTTCTGGCAGCCGCTGCCAGTTTGGCGATGAGTGTTTTTCTGTACTTCAGTGGTGAAGAAATAACCGATCGATTGAACGGAATTTACGTTGGCGTGTGGGTGCCATCAATTTTGGCGCTTGGTGCTTTTCTTCTTGCAGGATCAAAGGACGAATAAATTATGTCTCAAGCAGCATTGTTTGGTTTTGGCAGCGTCATATTTTTTATCGTTATGACTGGCGCACTGTTGTACGGAATGGCTTCATTTAAAGCCTTTGCCGAACGCTCAAAATAACGCGTCAGACTCTCAGTAGCGGGGCAGTGAGACATGTTGGTCCACCGTCACCCTTGACCGCCACGTTGTCGCCATTAAAGAGATGTACTTCGACTCCTGCGGCACGTAACTGGGCCTCGATGACTGGGTTGCCTGCAGCGAGTACAACAACGTTTGGACGAATCGTCAAAATATTGCTGCCCTGAGTAAGCATCTCTTTTTCGCTCACGCTAAACCACGAGATTCCACGTGATTCAAGAAATTGCAGCAACCGCACAGGTGCGAGTGGTTCGTATACAACAGCTTTATCGTGAGCGATAGGAGAGAGCACGCTCATGAGGTGAAGCACTGCGCTTGGTCCTTCATAGTGCGGAAGATCAAACGAGAAAACATCAACGCCGTGTGGTGCAAGCAATGCGCGCACTTGGTCAATACCGGCCTGATTAGTGCGGTAACCATGACCAATCAAGAGCGTCTTTGCATCAAGCCAAACTTTGTCTCCACCGTCAGCAAACGCTGGGTCGGTGAGTTGCCCCAAGATGGGTACGCCAAGCCTTTCAAGATCTTTGCGAAATTCGGCAGGCTCTGGTGAACGCACAGGCTTTGCCATACGCAACAAGATTGCACCATGTGGCGTCATGATCATTGGGTCATGCATATAAACAGCGTCGACGAGTCCGTCAACTGATGCTGCAAGATCAACGGTGCATCCAAGACTTTCTAGAAGTTCAGTAAAAGATTTGTGCTCGGTGAGCAGTGCTGATGTGTCGGGTTGGCGCCAGAAGCCCTCTTCCACAAATTTTCCAATTGTGGTCGGCGTGCGCACTAGCACTCGCTCGAGTTGTGAAACCATGTCGGGGGTGCCCCATTGAACGTTTTGTGATGTAGTCATGAGCCTCTAAAAGTAGCAATGATTGGCGTAGTATTTGTTAATGGCACGCAACAAAGTGTTCTTTTTACGTCCTTCGAGAGTGCTGGTAGCCCTGGGTTTGGTGGTGCTCTCGGCTTGTGCGGTGAGCAGCACCCCAAGCGCTTCAAGTGATGTCACCAACTCGTTGGTCGAAGTGGATACAACAGTGCCAGAAACAGTGCCAATCATTGTGGAAACAACGGTTCCGGTAACAACAATCCCCGAGACGACCACCACCTTGCCGCCCCTCGACACCATGTGTATTACGACTCTGAAGTGCCAGTTTGCGAACCTCGTTGGTATCGATTATTCGTTACTCAAACTTGAGTTCACCGATTTCAGTGTTTCCAATCTGGCTGGTGCGCAGTTTGTGAGAGCCGATCTCAATGAGGCCCTCTTCATTCGAGCAAATATCACTGGCGCAAACTTCACAGGAGCAAATCTGGAGAGTGCAGACTTCACTGGAGCCGTAATCGCTGGCGCGGACTTCACCAATGCGAAAATGATGAGTACGGTGATATGCGGTTGGGATCTTGAGACAGTGGTTGGAATCTCAGCGAAGCAACTTTCCGAAGTCCAGGTATTTCGAAAGAAGGGCAATCTGTATTGTCCATGATGGTGCAGCGGGCTTCCGAACGTGCTGCGGTTCCGTGGCGCAATGGCCTTGGGGTGCAGTACGAAATTGCTTGTGATGGATCGCTTCCTGATGACTGGACATGGCGGCTTTCCACAGCCGACATTACGCAAGATGTTCCGTTTTCATCGTTTCCCGGAGTGACTCGAGAGTTTTGTGTTGCCGACGGCAATGGGGTAGTCCTCAATATCAATGGGGTAGATCACCGATGTGAGCCAGGCTCGGTCACGACATTTCGCGGGGACGATGTGGTGTTTGCAACTTTGATTGATGGTCCAATGCGAGCGCTTAATTTGATGGTGCGGGATGGCGCAAAACATAGGTCATTGCAACTGAGTTCTGCGGATGCAGTAGTTACTGATGTTTCGGTAGCCATTGCAATTGGTTCAACATCAATTGTGGTTTCGGACGGTGATGAAACTGAGATGCAAATGCTCGATGCACTCTTTACTAATTTGCAGAACACGTTACGTGTACTCAAAGGTATTGTCGCAACGTTCTAAGTGTTAGGCATCACTAATTTGCGTTAGGTCTCACTAATTTTTTTTGACAAGCGATTTCTCAGTCTGGATGCAAATCGTCACATCATAAAAACTCTGCGTCGTTGTTG
>CANGZK010000020.1 GCA_947458565.1 Acidimicrobiaceae bacterium | reverse complement strand
TGGAACCGTGCGCTTGATTGTCACAACAAATCTTGCACCACCTGTAGCTGAGTTTTCGACATAAGCGGTTCCTCCTAGGGCTCGAGCGTGCTCTTGCACAATTGCCAAGCCAAGACCGCTGCCGGTCGAGAGGCGTGCTGCTGTGCCTCTAGCAAAACGCTCGAAAATACGAACTCGCTCACTCAGGGCTATTCCGTGACCGGAGTCTTCAACGCTGAGTACAAAAAAGTCTTCTACGCAATTGAGCCTGACTCGTGTGGCGCCACCACCGTGGTCGCGAGCATTCTCGAGCAGATTGAGAAGAATGCGTTCAACGCGCCTGCGATCAAGCATCACGGCGTCGTCCAACTCACTCGAACTTTCGAGCGAAGGTAGGTTTTGCACAAATTCAACATGGCCGAATCCATGTCTTGACATGATGCGTTTGATCAAATCAACAAGGTGAACAATGTCCACGTTGTTTTCCCCTGCACCCGCATCAAGGCGAGAAAGTTCAAGAAGATCCACAACAGTGCGGTCGAAGCGCTTGACTTGGGACTCCAAAATATCAATTGCTTCTTTGTTGCGATCAGAAAACTCTGCTCTCTTTGATACCAGTACGTCGACGGCGGCACCGAGGGCAGTTACGGGCGAACGAAGCTCGTGGCTCACGTCGCTTGCAAAACGTTGCTCACGTTCAATGCGTTGTTGCACTGCATCTGCCATCTCATTAAAAGACGTCACAAGTCTTTCGAGATCGGGGTCTTTCTCGACGTCAAGGCGCGTGTCGAGTCCACCGGTAGCAATTTCATCTGCTGCACCAGTCACGCGCAGTAGTGGTCGTAAGACATTGCGACTTGTCGTTGACCCAAGGAATGCAGCTGCAACCGTGATCAAGATGACACCTATCAGCAGTGTCGTTTGAATTGTTCCAAGAGTTGTTGCTACATCCGTCAACGGAAAGGCTTCGAAGTACTGAGCGTTGATCGAAGGTATCGATACGCCAATGGCTTCATAGGGGCTTGAGTCAAATGTGAATCTCTGTCGACCGGTGCCACCTTGCAGCGTCTTGTTTACAAGTTCTTGCGGCAAATTAGATTGAGTGAAACGAAGTGGCTCTTGCGCGTAGAAATACTCGCTGTCGGTGTCACTTGCGTCAATGTGTAGTACGGCAAATCCACCGCGCTCGCTACGAATGTTTGCAATGAGTTGGTCAACATCGGCGGGGTTTTCGGCATACAGCGTTCTCACGAGCTGAGCGTTGTTAAATGCCTGGCGCTGAGCAACTTCGCTTCGTTGGCTGAGCAGATAGGAGCGGGTACTTGCAAATGTCACGACGCTGAGTGCTAATGCCGCTGCAAATGCTCCGAGGCTAAAGAACAACACCATGCGACCGCGGAGTCCAAACAAATTTGGAAAGCGTCGAGCCTCGTTCATGCTCTAAGCATGGCAGGGATAAGGGAAGATCCGAACCGGCGAGGATCAAGGGGGAGCATGATCACCCACCGGTTCGATGGACCCATTGTTGTGGATTGATTTGACTGCTACGCACGAATTTTGTGCGTTTTTGGTAACAATTTGGTGAGTTGGGGCAGACTGCTTGCATGCATTCGCTGCTTTTCATTGAGGACGACACAGCGATCAGAACGGCCCTGCGTCTGGCCCTGGAAGACGAGGGTTATATGGTTCGCGAAGCAAGAGACGGTGTGGACGGGCTTGCGAAGTTTGCAGAGTTCAATCCCGATCTCGTGTTGCTCGATTTGCGACTGCCAGACATTTCAGGGTTTGAGGTGTGCCGTCAACTGCGTCAACAATCAATTGTTCCGATCATCATGGTTACAGCACAAACAGACACCCACGATTTGGTGGCCGGACTTGAAGCCGGTGCTGATGATTATGTGACCAAACCAGTTGTGGCTAAAGAGTTGGCAGCCAGGATTCGCGCCGCGTTGCGTCGCACACAACTTATTGATCCGAATCTTGTCGGGGGAAGTAGTCAGATTCAACGCTTTGGTCAAGTAGAGCTTGATCGCAGTCTTAACGTGGTGCACAAAGATGGAATCGAATTAAGTTTGACCAAAACTGAGTTTCATTTACTTTGTGAATTTGCCGATCATCCCGGAATGGTGATGTCGCGAGATCAGTTACTTGAGCGAGTTTGGGGATACGAATATCTTGGTGACTCACGATTAGTGGACGCTCATATTCGGCGTTTGCGAGTGAAGATTGAAGAGCAGCCCATGAATCCAACGATTATCCAAACAGTGCATGGCATGGGGTACAAACTTATTGCAAAGTAAGACTGCTTGATTTCACGAAAGGCTGCGTAGAAAAGACTCAGCTTCTTCGAGATCGACAGTACGCGGCATTGGTGGAAGCGTTGCCACCAAAGTTTTCCCGTAGCCCTTGGTTGCGAGGCGGGGATCAAGAATCGCAACAACTCCGCGGTCTGTTTGTGAGCGGACGAGACGGCCTGATGCTTGTGCGAGTTGTGTTGCAGCTAGTGGAATATCAATTTCGTTGAAGTAGTAACGGCCGATTACGTCTCGTCGGGCACTCAACAGTGGTTCGTCTGGTCGAGGAAATGGAATTTTGTCGATAATGACGAGGCTTAATGTGCGACCTGGTACATCAACGCCCTGGAAAAAACCCGCCGTCGCAAAGAGACATGTTGCTTCATCTTTGGCAAAGGCATTAATGAGCGCCATCTTTGGAAGATCGTCTTGACGTAGAATGGGAAAGGGTAGACGTTTTGCCATCTCGTCAGCTGCTAAATGCATTGCGCGATAGGTGGTGAAGAGAGCAAGTGTTCTGCCACCAGCAGCAAGTATTAAACGTTCTATTTCGTTATGCAGTGCTTCGTCTCGTAAAGGGTTATTTGGCTCTGGCAATTGCTTTGCGCAATACAGCAAACTTTGGTCGTAATCGAACGGACTGCCTACATCTATAACGTCTACCAATTCTTCAGCGAGCCCAATTCGGTTTGGGAGTGAAAGTGGGATTGTGGCACTCGTGAGAATCGCAGTCCGCTGATTCCATACATTCTCGATCAATGAAGGGCCAACATCGAGTGGGGCAATCTCGAGCACTGGGCGATCTTTCGAGCCACTCACAAATGCGACACGACCTTTGATTTCCATCAGAGAGATATCGATCGAATCTATGAGTCGCATAGACAAGGTTTGTGCACGTAGAGCTCTTTGTTTTGCGGAATCATCTTTACTGGTGAGTCCCCGCAACATTTCAAGAGCAGAATCAACTTTGAGTCGTAATTTGATGAGCTCATTTTGAAGATCGTCGGGCAGCGGCATAGAAAGTCTCTTGTCGACGAATGGTGCTAGCTGTGATTGAAGATCAATTGCAATTTGGTTGAGTGAGCCACTCAGGGAGTCATCGCGAATAATTGCACGTATCGAAGCAGAGACTGCATTCACTCGACCAGGGCTAATCTCAGTGCTGACCGAAGCACTGACGACATCTTCCAGTTGATGCGCCTCATCGAAGACAACAACTTCGTGCTCTGGGAGTAGTGCTCCTCCGGTTGCAATATGCAGACCGTAGATATGCGTGTTCACAACAATGACGTCAGCATCTGCTGCTTTGTCGCGTGCGCGTTCGGCAAAGCAACGTGAGCCAGCAGGACAGCGCTGCGCACCTGGACATTCGTCGCTCCCGACGCTCACCATGCGCCATGCTTGGTCGCTCGGACTCCAAGTGAGGTCACCTTGATCGCCAGATTCAGTTTGTGTAGCCCAATCAGTGAGTTGTGCAACTTCTTTAGTTACTTTTGCAGGGGTTGTTTCAAGATCAAGTTTCGAGTGTTTTGGAGCAGTTATCTCATCGACGCGTTGTGCACAGATGTAATTACTACGGCCCTTGAGAACAGCCCAAGAAATATGTCGGTTTAATTCCTTGCCCAGCACTTCGGAAAGCAATGGAAGATCATTTGCAGCGAGTTGATCTTGCAAAGCCTTTGTGTACGTGGAGACGACTACTCGTTTGCCTGACGCGATGAGTGGAACAAGATAACCAAGGGTTTTGCCGGTGCCAGTGCCTGCTTGCACAATCAAGTGCCGTTTGGTGTCTACAGCAAGAGCGATGGCGACAGCCATTTCATTTTGACCTTGCCGTTCTTCGGCTTGGGGAAGCGCCGCAGTAACGGTGTGCAGGAGCGAGAGGGTTTTGCGCTGGATGTCTTTATTGCTCACTTGTTTATCAGCGCCAATGCTGCATCGATCTCTGTCGCGCCAAGGTCGGGCCAAGAGCGTTCCGTGAAATAGATCTTTGCGTTTGCGATTTGCCACAACAGAAAATTTGAAATTCGACTTTCACCCGATGTGCGGATCAACACATCAACATCTGGTAATTCAGGACTGTACAGATGAGATTGCATTGTGGCAGGAGAAATAATTGCATCTCCATTTGACTCAGCGATGATCAGTTGTGCTGCCCGTAGCAACTCGGCGCGACTTCCGTAATCAAATGCAACAGTGAGCACCATTCCTGTATTCGAGGCGGTGTCGGCAATGGCTTGCCGTATTGCACGCTGTACGAAAGCTGGAGTACGTGCCCCAGGCTCATCAAATGGACGTCCTATCCAATTGATACGCACATTGTTTGCGTTGAGTTCTTCAATGCGACCAAATAGTCGCTTGTGTAATGAAAGGATGTGTCGTACCTCGGCCTTGGGACGAACCCAATTCTCTGTAGAAAAACCAAAAACGGTGAGATGCGCGACACCTCGAGATGCGGCAATTCGCACGACTTCCGCAAGGTTCTCTTCGCCAGCGGTATGCCCCTCTGTGCGAGGCAACCCACGGCGTTTTGCCCACCGCCCATTGCCATCCATGATGCATGCCACGTGAGGGCCGAGAGTAGAGGGGATCGTATTCATTGGAAGCACCATCGTAAGGCTTCATGCGACAATAGGGGGATGGCTAAGCGGACGCAAAGTATTGCACAAGGTCAAACGGCCAACGAGGGAGGTCTGTCCCACGTGTTGGTGTGCGGTGGCACTTTGCAAGAGTGGAAGCAGGCGAGCATTGGTGAATGGAAGTTGCAACTTGACACATTTGTCGATTCAGTGCACGAATCTGGTGCTCGCTGGCTGACGGTGTGCCCTTACAGCGGCACAAGGGGATTTGAGGATGAGATAGCGAAGACTGTCTTGGAAGCATGTGGGGGACAGCGCAACGGAAACAGAATTTCCTTCATCGCGAAAGATGGGCTAGTTGTAGTTGTGGATTTGTGTGCTGATGGGAGAGAGAGATTTACGATTGCGCTTAATCGGATCAAAGATGAAGGATCTGACACTCGGGTAGAAAAAGAAATTGACGAAGAAGTTTTGCGAGCCGCAATGCTGCCTCCAGGATTTGTTGATCCTGATTTGATTTTGGTGTTCGGATCTCCTCTTCAGATCCCACCAAGTTTGATGTGGGAACTGAGTTACAGCGAACTCGTGTTTTTGGACGTGTCGTGGCGCAAGTGCAACGTCGAGCACGTGCAGATGGCAATTAACGACTTTCAACGCAGAGATCGTCGCTTTGGTGGAGTTGATTCGTGAACCAGTACAGCGATAAGGGGGTAGTGCTTCGCACCTACAAACTCGGTGAGGCTGACCGCATCATCGTCATCATGACCCAAGATCATGGGAAGGTACGAGCCGTCGCGAAAGGTGTGAGAAAAACTAAATCGAAAATTGGCGCTCGACTCGAAGTGTTGAGTCATGTCGAGGTGTTGTTGTACAAAGGAAAAGATCTCGACACCGTCAATCAAGTGGAATTGATCGAATCATCAGCGCCGTTGCATGCAGATCTGGATCGGCTGACGCAAGGTTTGTCCATGTTGGAGGCGGTCGACTTGATTGCGGAAGATCGGCAGCCTTCTCCACACCTCTATCGAATGCTTGTCGGCGCATTAAACGCTCTTGCACAACACGCTTCGCCTTTGGTGCTTGCTGCTTTTTATTGGAAGCTCCTTGCCGCTGAAGGCGTATGCCCGCAGATGGACAAATGTGTTACCTGTAATTCCGAAGCCCCTCTTGTCGCATTCGACATGATCCAGGGCGGTGTGCAATGCAGGCAATGTCGCACGGGCGTATCAATCAGCCCTGCTGCGGTGTTGCTTTTGCAGCAGGTTCTTGGCGGTCAACTGAATTTCGCTCTCGCCCAGTCGGCCACGCCTGCGACTGCTGAGATAACTCATTTAGCGACGCAATCTATGGAGCACCATATTGAACGTCGGCTTCGTTCGGTCGCGATGATTGAGTTGGGCTAATTAGCAAAGCTGATAAACGTAACTAGTTTGGATATGGGGCTGGTTGTAGTCTGTATCAATGCCCGCGGCCGATCTAGAGCAAATAGTTAACCTCTGCAAGCGACGAGGATTCGTCTATCCAAGCGCCGAGATTTATGGTGGCTTTCGTTCATCGTACGATTACGGCCCACTTGGTTCTCTCATGTTGCGCAACGTTAAAGATGCTTGGGTTCGGGCAATGGTGCAGGAACGTGATGACGTGATGTTGATTGATGCTGCGATATTGGGTCCGCACGCGGTTTTTGAAGCAAGCGGTCACTTGGCTAACTTCAGTGATCCTTTGGTCGATTGCACAGTTTGCAAGAAGCGTTTTCGTGAAGATCAACTCGAAGACAGAGACTGCCCGCAAAAAATGAACGGCTGCACGTTTACGGAAGCACGCGCCTTTAACCTCATGTTCAAAACCCACGCCGGGCCGGTTGAAGGTGAAGGCACAGATGTCTATATGCGACCAGAAACTGCTCAGGGTATGTTCGTCAACTTCGCAAACGTATTGCAGACTTCACGGCGCAAGCCACCATTTGGCATCGCTCAAGTTGGTAAATCGTTCCGGAATGAAATTACGCCAGGAAACTTTATTTTTCGCACTCGCGAGTTTGAGCAGATGGAAATGGAGTACTTCGTTCCGCCAGCCGAAAGCAAAAAGTGGTATGAGTACTGGTGCCAAGAGCGCATGAACTGGTATATCGAATACGGAATACCTGCAGACATGCTTCGTTTGCGTGCGCACGCATCGGATGAGTTGTCGCATTATTCGGCTGGCACGAGTGATATTGAATTTAAGTTTCCGTGGGGTTGGGGCGAGCTCGAGGGAATTGCTCAGCGAACAGATTTTGACCTCAATCGCCACGCCGAGTACTCGAAACAGAAGCTTGACTATTTCGATCAGGCGACGAACGAGAGGTACGTACCTTACGTAGTTGAGCCTGCGGCCGGGGCTAATCGAACAATGGCCGCTTTCTTGCTTGCGGCATATGACGAAGATGTTGTGAACGATGAACCTCGAACTGTTCTGAGGCTTCACCCGCGTCTTGCTCCTTATCAGGTTGCGGTATTGCCATTATCCAAAAAAGATACGTTGATGCCACTAGCTAAAGAGATCTATTCAAAGCTGGCAAAGCGTTATATGTGCGAGTTTGACGAGACTCAAGCAATTGGTCGTCGATATCGACGTCAAGATGAGATCGGAACGCCATTTTGTGTAACAGTCGACTTCGATTCACTTGAAGATGGAGCCGTGACCATTCGTGAACGCGACACGACCAATCAGGAGAGAGTTGCGATCATCGATCTAGAAAATGTCTTGCGGACAAAAATTGGGTTTTAACGCGATTATGATTTCAAGATTACAAAATTCAAACTAAAAGACAATAGGGAGCGCGTCATGAGCAAAATTGCGGTAGTTGTAAAGATTCGAGTGAAGGCTGGTCAACGTGATGCGATGACCGCGGCTGTGCAGCCTGGTCTGGCAACAGCGCAGGGTGAGACCGGAACCTTGACTTACCTTTTTCACCATGATCTAGTTGATGAGAATGTCGTGTGGTTCTATGAGTTGTATGAAGACGATGCAGCATCAAAAGCACATATGAGTAGCGCTGCATTTGCAACGTGGTCGCAGTCACTCGCTCCATTTGTGGATGGTGCTCCAGAGATGTCGTTTTTGAAGCCTGTGGGCGGCAAAGGTCTCTAAGAGTTGTATCTCGCCAAGATTCTTGACCGCCACAGAACAGCGGCGCAATCTGATTCTCGGCGGTTATCGCAGTTGATCGATGAAGCCAAGTCCGTCACGACGTCACGTGGCTTCATCCAAAGGTTGCGATCAGATTCAACAGATCAACTTGCAGTAATAGCGGAGATTAAGCGTCGCTCGCCTTCAAAAGGTGTGCTCCGTGAAGGCATTATTGCGTCAGACGTGGCGCGTGCGTACGCGACTGGTTCTGCAAGTTGCCTTTCGGTTCTTACCGATGATGTCTCTTTTGGTGGTTCTGTTGAAGACTTGCGAGAGGCGCGTGCTGCTACTTCGTTACCGGTTCTGCGTAAGGATTTCACGGTGAGTGAATTGGACGTTTGTGATGCTCGGATCATGGGTGCAGATTGTGTGCTTTTAATAGCTGCCGCTTTGACTCAACCAGAGCTGCGTGCTTTCCATCAGTTGGCAATCGAAATCGGTCTCGATGTACTGGTAGAAACGCACGATGAAGCTGAGGTGGAGAGAGCATTGTTGGTCGGTGCAACGATGATTGGTGTGAACCAACGAGATCTTGTGACGTTTCAAGTCGATCACGAAAGAGCAAAGCGCATGGCGGCAAATATCCCAAATGGGGTAGTCAAGATTGCTGAATCTGGGGTAAGAGATGCCAAAGATGCGCAGTCGTTGAGGGATGCCGGTTATGACGCTGTTTTAGTTGGTGAGAGTTTGGTTGTCAGCAATAATCCAGCCGAGGTAATCGCATCACTGCGCGTGACAACCACCAAGAACTAACGTGAGTTGATGTGTTCATCAAAATTTGCGGAATAACCAACGAGCAAGATGCGTTGCTGGCGGTTGCACTTGGCGCAGATGCTCTAGGTTTTGTTTTCGCACCATCGCCCAGACAAGTTGCCCCAAGCAAGGTTCGTGAAATTGTGCGACGTTTGCCGTCGGAAATTGTGACAGTTGGAGTTTTTCGGGACGAATTACCTAAACGTATTGCTGACATCATGCAAGAAGCTCACTTGCAGGGAGCCCAGTTGCACGGTCACGAGTCAATTGCGACTACCGCCGAAGTTTCTGCTGCAGTGCGGTTTTCGATCAAAGCCGTGGTTGCAGGTTCGCCGGACGCAAAGCGTGCTGACGATTTCGCGTGTGATGCAATTTTGATAGATGGTCTGAGCCCAGGGTCTGGTGAAGTTTTTGATTGGCAATTGATGAACGAGATTCCTCTCGGTTTGCGAGTCATTCTTTCGGGAGGATTGCATCCAGCGAATGTGGCCGAAGGCATCGACAAAGCACGACCATGGGGTATTGACGTCTCTAGCGGAGTTGAAAAGAGTCACGGACTGAAAGATCCAGTCAAAATGCGTCAGTTCATTGCTAATGCACGCGCCGCAGCCCGAGAAATAGGGGACATCGACTAGTAGATTTGGGTAATGCTCAAGGATCCAAGTCTTGATGGTCGCTTTGGTGAGTTCGGCGGGCGTTTTGTTCCCGAGACTCTTGTTCCTGCTTGTCAGGAACTTGAGGCTGCCTTTCGAGATGCGTGGGCCGATCCGGCATTTCGAGAAGAGCTAGATGACTTGTTGCGTGATTACGCGGGTCGTCCATCCATCTTGACGGAGTGTCACAATCTTGGAAAACAACTAGGAATCCGCTTGTTGTTGAAGCGTGAAGACCTGAATCACACTGGTTCGCACAAGATCAACAGCGTGCTCGGTCAGGTGTTGTTGGCAAAACGCATGGGCAAGAAGCGAATTGTTGCGGAAACTGGCGCTGGACAGCACGGTGTCGCATCAGCAACTGCCGCTGCTCTTTTGGGTTTAAGTTGCAAGGTGTACATGGGCGAGATCGATGTGCAACGACAAGCGTTAAATGTATTTCGAATGAAATTGCTAGGTGCGGAAGTTGTTCCAGCCGTTTCGGGAAGTCGCACGCTCAAAGATGCCGTCAATGAGGCCATGCGTGATTGGGTGGCGACGGTTGAAGATACCTACTACGCGATTGGCTCGGTGATGGGTCCGCATCCGTACCCATGGATGGTACGAACATTTCAGAGCGTGATCGGCCAAGAAGCAAGCGAGCAGTGCCACTCGCTACTTGACGGCAAAGACCCCGACGTTGTTGTCGCGGCTGTTGGTGGTGGATCTAATGCGATCGGAATTTTTTCAGGTTTCGTCGACACGAAAGCCCGTCTCATTGGCGTAGAGCCTGCTGGTGGTGCAGCTGTGGGCAAAGGCATGCCAGGTGTAGTTCATGGAATGCGCAGTTACTTGATGCAAGATGAACACGGTCAGGTGGAAGAAGCGCAGTCAATTTCGGCTGGGCTCGACTATCCAGGTGTTGGTCCAGAGCATTCGTATCTCGCTTCAATAGGTCGTGCGGAGTATCCATGCGTGAATGACGCTGAGGTAATCAGCGCGTTTCAAGTGATGTCGCGTAGTGAAGGAATCATCCCGGCGCTTGAGTGCGCTCATCCGATGGCTTGGATTATTCGTGAAGCACCAAAGATGCAGGGTCAAACCATTTTGATGAACCTGTCAGGTCGTGGCGACAAGGATGTGGCTCAGATGATGGAGATCCTGGACGGACAAGTTTGATGTCGACTGATATCGGCACATTAGAAACGTATTTGCGTAAAAAACGCAGTGAAGGTCACAAACTCGTTGTTCCGTACATAACCGGTGGGTTCAAAGGCTGGACAGATGCCATCCGTGCCGCTGCAGCCAATGGAGCGGATGCAATCGAAATAGGTATACCGTTCTCCGACCCCGTCATGGACGGTCCAACAATTCAGCACGCATCGGAGTCGGCATTGCGCAACGGTGCCACACCGATTTCCATATTGCACGAATTACGTTCTGTCGACGTCGGTATACCACTTGCGGTCATGTGTTATTACAACACAGTGCATCATGCAGGACATGAGCGTTTTGCTAATTCATTGCATGAAGCTGGTGTTTGTGCAGCAATTGTTCCTGATCTGCCGCTTGAAGAGTCTGGCTTGTGGTGTGCTGCGGCAGATACGAGTGGTGTTGAGACGGTGATGCTTGCCGCACCGACAGCTCCCGACGAGCGATTGCCGCGAATAATTGAGCGTTGCAAAGGTTTCGTCTATGCAGTTGGATTGCTTGGAGTGACAGGCGAGCGAGACACACTCGCTTCAAGTGCGCTGACGCTGGCAAAACGATTGAAGGCACTGACTGATGTGCCGGTGCTCATCGGTGTTGGAGTGTCTAATGCCCAGCAAGCAGCCGAGGCATGCACGATCGCTGATGGCGTAGTACAGGGGGCATCGGTGATGCGTCGTTTAATTGAAGAAGACGCGGATGCCGTAGGCGATTACATAGCCGAGGTTCGTAAAGCGGTAGATCAATGTTGAAAGAGGGTGCATTAGCACCGGATATCGAATTGCTTGATCAGAACGAGAAGATGTTTTCGCTCAAGAAATTGTCAAAGCGAACCGTGCTCGTGTATTTCTATCCCAAAGCCGATACGCCTGGATGCACGCAGCAATCCTGTGGCTTGCGCGACATTGCTGACCAGATCGGAAAAACAGTGATCGTGGGCATCAGTCCAGACAAACCTGCGAAGTTGCTGAAGTTTGATCAGAAATGTTCTATTGGATTCACACTGCTTTCTGAC
>CANGZK010000019.1 GCA_947458565.1 Acidimicrobiaceae bacterium | reverse complement strand
ACACCGCAACCATGCGAGTACCGGGGGAAGTCTTCGTGCCGATAGCCGTGTATGCCTCAGAGCCATTGACCATGAGCCATGGCAAGTTGGCAAGTGTCTCAACGTTGTTGACGATTGTTGGTTGACCGTACAAACCATTTGCTGCAGGGAAAAACGGTGGCTTGAGTCGTGGCATACCACGGTTGCCTTCGAGGCTTTCGATCAACGCAGTCTCTTCACCAACTACATATGCACCAGCACCCCAGTGCAACACGATGTCAACCGAGAACTTAGAACCCAAAATGTTTTTGCCAACATAACCAGCCGCGTATGCCTCGTTGAGTGCAGCCGCAACACGCTCTTGCGCAAGCGCCATCTCACCGCGGATATACAAGAAGCATTGCGACAAACCGGCTGCATAACACGCAATGAGGCAACCTTCAATCAGTTGGTGCGGATCGCGTTCCATTAACAAGCGATCTTTGTATGTGCCAGGCTCGCTCTCGTCACCGTTGACAACTAAATATTTTGGAAACACTTGTTGTGGGGTAAGACCCCACTTTGTACCGGCAGGGAAACCCGCACCACCGCGACCAAGCACCGTTGCACTCTTCACTTCTTCGTGGACGTCAGTTGCCGCACGCTCGAGCGCTTTGCGCAAACCTGCATAACCACCCGTGGCCAAAAAGCGTTCAATTGTGTACGAGTCGGCGTGCTCAAAACGTGATGTCACGATCTTCGGCCTGTCGCCTGCAACAAAACCTGCAGCGTGTGGATACCTAGTTGCAGTTGTCATAACGCTGCCTTACCGTCCATCCATGCAGGATTCTCGGTTGCGAGTTCTGGTGCCACTGCCCCAACGCCACGATCGGCTGGAATGCGTTGGCGAACTCGCGCAACAACTCCGTGAGCCGGAATCTCGTCGACCAACTTGCCGCTCTTGAGATCGTCGATCAATGTGTCAAAGTCGCCGTTGGTGACTTTGTAGCGAAAACGATAATTCACTTGCAGTGTTGGAGCCTCGGTGCATGCTGCCTGACACTCTGCGTGAGCAAGTGTGAACATGCCATCAGTAGTTGTGCCGCCAGCTTTCACACCCAGCTTCTGCTCGGCGTGATGCATCAAGTCGCCAGCCCCCATGAGCGCGCACGACATGGTGCCGCAAATGTTGACAAGATATTTGCCAACCGGCTCGAAGCGAAACATCTCGTAAAACGTTGCAGTTCCATACACCTCGGCCGACGTAACACCAACAAGCTCACCCAAGTGCACCATTGCTTCGTTCGTGACATATCCGTTTTGTTCTTGTGCAAGATGCAACAACGGAATAAGCGCCGACTTTGGTCGTGGATAGCGAGCAATGATCTCGAGCGCAGTTTTGATGTTTGCTTCGTTCAGACGGCTCATCTGTCGACCTCGCCCAGCACTGGGTCAACAGAAGAAATCACTGCAACGGCATCGGCAACGAGCCCACCACGCATCATGTGTGGCAGCGCTTGCACATTGACAAAACTCGGAGCGCGCACGTGCATGCGGTACGGAGTTGCCGAACCGTCGCTTGCGATGTAACAGCCAATCTCGCCACGTGGGCTTTCGATCGCAACATACACTTCGCCTTCCGGAACTTTGAAACCCTCGGTGAAGATCTTGAAGTGGTGAATCAACGCTTCCATCGACTCGTCAATACGAGCACGTGGCGGTGGAGTTACCTTTTTGTTCTGGATGCGGTAGTCACCACCAGGCATCTTGTCGAGAATTTGGCGAACGATGCGCATTGACTCGCGAATTTCAGCCAAGCGAATTGCATAGCGATCAAATGCGTCGCCATAACTGCCAACAATCACATCAAAGTCAACATCTTTGTAATTGAGGTACGGCATGTCGCGACGCAAGTCCCATGCCAAGCCGGTCGATCGCAAGATTGGTCCAGTGGCACCAAGCGCAATTGCTTCGTCACGAGTGATCACTCCAACGCCCTGCAAGCGCTCGCGCCAAATTGGCTGACCGGTCATCAACGTGTCGTACTCGTCCAATCGTGGTCCGAGCATTTCAAGAATCTCGAGCACATCATCACGCCAACCCGCAGGCAAGTCGGCGGCAACTCCACCAGGGCGAATGAAGTTATGGTTCATGCGCAAACCTGTGACTTTTTGGAAAAAGCGCAACACCTCTTCGCGCTCGCGCCAGCCGTACAACATCATTGATACGGCACCAATGTCCATGCCGTTTGAAGCCATAAACAACAAGTGACTGCTCATGCGATTCATTTCTGACAACAACATGCGCATCCACACGGCGCGCTCTGGAATATCGCCGTCGATACCGAGCAACTTTTCGGTGGCCATTGAAAAAACAAGTTCGTTATTCAACGGTGATGCGTAGTCCATGCGAGTGACGTTGGTACCACCCTGCATAAACGTGAGCGACTCACCAGTCTTTTCCATGCCTGTGTGCAGGTAACCAATGATCGGCTTGCAGCGCAGCACTGTTTCGCCCTTGAGCTCGAGCATGAGACGCAAAACTCCGTGCGTCGATGGGTGCTGTGGTCCCATGTTGATGATCATTGTTTGATCTTCGCCAGGATCAGCCTCAACTTCGGCGAGCAATGCAACATCGGCCTCACTCATCCGCAACACTGCACCTACTTCGCGCATTACTTCTTTCGCCGTGAGTTCGCTACGTGAGCGCAACTCCTGATTGCCTTCGAATGTTCCAGCGGAAACGACGGTGCTCAACAGATCACTCATGATGCACTGCCCTTGAATTGCACGGGAATGCGGCCCTGCGAATAATCCTTGCGCAGCGGGTGCCCGTCCCAGTCTTCTGGCATCAAAATGCGCGTCAAGTCTGGGTGTCCATTAAACGTGATGCCGAACATGTCAAACACTTCACGCTCCATGGCTTCGGTGCCAGGGTACAAATCGAATGCCGAATCGATTGATGCATCTGCTTCACTCACTTGTGTGCGCAATCGCAATCGAGTGCGATCCCGCATTGACAATAAGTTGACAACAATTTCAAAACGCTCTGGAGTAATCGCTTCTGGCAATGTGCGACCTGGGTGGGTCAGAAAGTCGACAGCGGTGAGGTCGACGCACATCGTGTACGAATCGTCGACTAATTTGCGAAGTGTTGCGATGTAACGATCTTTAGGTACAAACAACACGCTCTGTCCGTGTGATTGACCCAATACACAATCGTGCAACGCATCGGTTGTCATGGTCTAGCGCTTTCCAAGAACAACAGGTGTGTACGTACCAGCAGCAATTTCTTGAATGTACACATTGGCACCAGCACCCGTTGCTTTGCGACGGCTCATAATCTCGCCATCTTCAATCAATTGATGCAATGTCTCGATTGCATGAATAAGTGTCTCTGGTGTTGGAGGGCAACCCGGTGCATAAACATCGACGGGAACAATTTGGTCAACACCCTGCACGATTGCATAGTTGTTAAACATTCCACCGCTACTCGCACACACGCCCATCGAGATAACCCATTTTGGTTCCATCATCTGGTCATACACCTGCCGCAACACCGGCGCCATTTTCTGACTCACGCGTCCTGCAACGATCATGATGTCGGCTTGGCGCGGTGAAGCACGAAACACTTCCATTCCAAAACGTGCAAGGTCGTAGTGCGCTGTTCCTGTCGCCATCATCTCGATTGCACAGCACGCAAGTCCAAAAGTTGCGCCCCAACTTGAGCGCGAGCGCGACCATTTGACTACATCTTCAATGCGCCCAGTTAAAAAGTTGTGCTCAAGCCCGCCAAGTCCATCGTCCACTACGTTGCGAACGAGACCCATCAGGCTGCAGCCCCGTTGTCTTCTTCGCGACCTTCAAAACCAACTCGACGAACCGTGCTCAACACGGTGCGGCTTGGTGACTTCATCTCATCATTATTGCCCAAATCAAGTCGGACCGCTTTCTTTATTGGGCCCCAGTCGAGCGCACCGCGCGCGATGGCATACACGAATGCGATGAAAAATACGGCGCTGAATGCAAGCATCTCAAAGAATGCATATGAGCCAAGTGCCTGACGACTCACTGCATAGGGGTAAGCAAAGATGATTTCGATGTCGAACATAATGAACAACATCGCGATGATATAGAAACTCACCGGGAAGCGCTCTGGTGCTTCACGACTAGGCACAATTCCACATTCATATGGTGCCGACTTTGCACTGTTAGGGCGACGTGGTGCTAGCAACATCGATGCAACAGAACTTAACGCGCCAAAAATAATGGCAAGGGCCATCAAGACGATGATTGGAAGATACTGACCCACAGTGTCGCTATGCCTTTGAAGGCAAGGTCTCGCTGCTCATGTTTGCTCGCAACAGCATGTCACGACGATGGAGCAACCAACACAACATCAAAAAGATCAGACCTGAACCAAAAGTGATAAACATCGCAGGTTGTCGCTTTGCACCAAGGTCACGCAACATGTGCACGTAACGATGTGGTTGTGCAGTGTCAACTACTGGTCGCGCAGGTGCTCGACCTGGCTCAACGCGTTGTGGAACAACTGGAACAACTTCAACGAGGGCGTATCTTGGCTTGTGGAAGAACGCCAAGAAGTCAAGTGAATCATTAATTTTCGGCCAACGCTCGCCACCACGGTCATACACGGCAACCGAAAGATACGAGCCAGCAGGAAATTCCTTCGCTGCAATCTGCAAAATTCCATCGGATGCCGCAACTGCTTGTCCACGCTGTGGGTCGGCTTCGTCCAACAAATTCCATCCCTCTGCTTGCAGTTCTTTTGCAACCAACTCAGCATTAGCAACTGGATCTGCGCCAAGTGAAGGCTCAGTTTTCAAAATCTCTGCGCCTACCAAAAGCGATGGATCTCGAACGATCGTGATTGGTTCAGCTGGATGCCAGAAAGGCTCTGGACCCTTCAGACCAATGCCGTACGTCCACCAAATAGCAGCCATGGTCATCATCCAGCCAAAGAAGGCTGCAATAACGATCAAAAAGCCAAGGCGCGCACCAACATTGGTACCAACTACTAAATATGTTCCACCAATTAAAACGACAGCAGCAATAAGTACAACGACAATGCCGCGCAATTCTGGTTGCCAGTTAACTGCAAAAAGTGTTGACAACATTTAGAGACCTCTCACATAGTCGACAATGGCGGCAACTTGTGATTCGGTAAGCATCGCGCCGAATGCTGGCATACGACCGCTGCCCTGGCCTTGTTCGCCGTAACGCTTTCCGTACTCACTGCCACCATTGATGAAAGCAACCATGTCCGATTTTTGTGGAAACTGTCGAACGGCTGAGCCACCGGTGAGGTTTGGCCCGAAAGCGCCACCACCTGTGATTTGTGGATCACCATACGAATAACCCTTTGTGTGGCATCGTGCGCATGAGTAGTTGCCGCTGCCTAAGTCCAAATTAAACAGCGCTTCTCCGACAGTCTTGTATGTACCTGCGGCAACCAATCGTTCTGCCTCTACCTGAATTTCATCCTGCATTGCCTTTGGCAAATGACCACCGTCGCAATTCAACGGATCATCAGTTATCACACGACAATCTTCACGAGGAATCTGAATACCTTTCAAATAGGTAAGCAATGTCACAATTTGCTGTTCGTTCAATGGACCGCCACCGACAAGACCCCAGGGTGACATCGGCGAGAACGGACGACCGTAGTTGAGAATGAAGCGAACTTCTTCTTCGCTGTACCGGTAGTAAATAGTGTTGATCGCAGGTGCTTTCCAACTGACTTCTTTTACCTCACCAGTTTTTGGGTCAGTGATGGAATATGCGGCAGCGCCACCGGGGCCTTTCATGCCACCATGGCAACCTGCGCAGTTATAACCACCGTCTGCGGTTGCAGCAAACAACCTGCTACCCCACGTATCAAATTGGTGATCCCATTGTTCAATTGCGCCAGATTGGCGACCTGGTTCCAGGATCCAATACAACGGCAAGCTGATGGTCACTACAACCAAAAACAAGAGTCCAATCAACTGAGTGCGCTCAATCTTCTTTCCCTCAAGAACCTCGTCGTCGTAATACTGCTTGCGGTTTGCGGCAAGCGTAATTTCGGACCCGATTTCAGCTCGACTGCGACGAATGTTGGTGAGCCCGTAGACAATCCAGCCACCAGCCGAAATAACCAAAATAATCCATGCAATGTTTGATGTGACGACAGCAATCATTAGTGGCCTCCTGCAGTGCCGACACAGTGCGGACCTTCAGCTTCTTGGCCCGTGGTGTTGGTGCCAATCGGCGGCCCACCGAAAACAGATCCAGTATCAACAACAACAATGTCATTGGCAACCGAAACACCAAAGCGATCCATGCCGCGAGGAGCAGGGCCACCTTTCTTTTCGCCAACTCTGTTGTACTGCGATCCGTGACATGGGCATTCAAACCACTGTGAACTCGCGCAGTTTGGTACACGACAACCCAAGTGTGGGCACTTTTGGTACAAAGCCATAATTCCGGCTTCCATACCCCCATACACGGCCGATTGCGAACCGTAAACCACCTTGGCTTTGGAGAGGCCTTCTTTGGGATACTCAGTAATCCATGCTCGGGCCTGTGGCACATAATAAAAACCCTTGTTGGCGCGGATCTGCCCGATAACTGTGTCCAAGTTTCCAATATTGATTTTGGAACCAAAACCGCCAGATGAACTTGTCCATAAAAATGCGATGAGTGATGCCCCAAAGGCGCCAAGACTTGCGCCCAATAATGAACCAGTTGCACGATTTAAGAACTGTCGTCGAGCCACACCAACTGTTTCAGCATCTGGTGGAGACCATGGTTCGACATCTGCAACTGGTCGTGTTGCAAGGGCGGTGTTTCGAGCAGCAACTGCAGCGCGTTCAATCGCGCGACCAGTCACCTCGTCTGGATTCACTTTGCCCACATCTTTACGACGGGTTTCACGCTTGAGTGTGCCGATACCGCGGGAATCGTTGCGCTTAACGGAAGTAAGTACGAGCGCTAGCCCGAGCACGATGAGTACTGCGACTGCGAGGGTGATGATCGTCGTTGTGTTCATATATATGTGTCGCCTTAGAGTTCGAAAAAGATTCCATCACGCCATGGGAACGTGAAGTTGAAGCCAGGACCACGGAAGAACGAACCGATGATGACGAGCACTGCCCAAAACATCAAGTGAACCGTAAAAATACTGGTCAAGAACTTGCGATCTTCTGGCTTGTTGGATGGATTGCGGTCCATGTACGGAGCAAGCATCAATGAAATGAGCGCAACGCCAGGAAGCGTCACGCCTGCAATCATCGGGTGAAACATGGTCAGCAACTCTTGCAACCCCAAGAAGTACCACGGTGCTTTTGATGGGTTTGGTGTTTGGTTGAAGTTTGCTGCTTGCAACAATGGCGCGTTGACAAACCACGAAAACAAAAATGTAAACGCGGTGCATGCAAGCGCAGCAACAAACTCTGGTCCGAGCAAGTGTGGCCACGTGTGCACCTTGTCGACTGGCACTGCCTTTACGTCTTGAATCGAACCGGACTTAACAACGGTCAATAAGCGCTGTGTATGACCGCCAGGGCCAGTGCCTAGCGGAGCGTTGCCATTTGGCGCTGTCGTAGCAACACCAGTTGCAACACGCTCAGCAACCGCAACTCCACCTGCTGCTGCTGCTTTTGAACGATTGAGCAACTCTTCGGGAATACGCGAGTCCGACGCTGCCCCACTTGCAGCTTCGCCGGCGCCACTTTCGGCTGCCGACTTGTCGCGTGCAGCTTTTGCGCGCTTGAGTAAGTGTTCTGGTATCTCGGTCATAGTGGCCCCGATATTCCGCCGTCTTTACGAACCCGCCAAAAGTGCACGGCAAGAAAGATGACTGTGATGAATGGAAATAGCAACACGTGCAATACGTACCAACGCAACAAAGTTTCGGCACCAATCTCAACACCGCCAAGTAGCACGAACCTCACCTGAGAACCAATGACCGGCGAATACCCCATCATGTTGGTACCCACCGCTACTGCCCAGAGCGCAAGTTGGTCCCATGGCAACAAGTAGCCGGTGAACGAAAGGAGCAAGGTGAGCGTCAGCAAAATCACGCCAATAACCCAGTTGAATTCGCGAGGAGCTTTGTATGCGCCATGATAAAAAACACGTGCCATGTGCAAGAACACGCTGAGCACCATCAAGTGAGCACCCCAACGGTGCATGTTTCGAACCATCAAACCAAAGGTCACTGAAGTTTGTAGGGACTGAATATCTTGCCAAGCATTTGTGGCGGTAGGTCGGTAAAAGAACATCAAAAAGATGCCGGTAACCGTGAGCAAAATAAACAAGAAGAAGCTCAATCCGCCAAGGCACAGCGTGTAACTGACTTTTACTGCGTGACGCTTCACTTTGACTGGGTGCAAGTGATAGAGCACCGAGTTCATGATCACGTACGAACGGTTACGAGGAGAGTCTGTGTAACCCTTGCGGAAAATTGAGCCTGGGCGAAAAATAGAGTTCCATGCTTGGCTGCCCTTGAGCGACTCGTTCAACTTCGTTGCGCGTTCCTTTAGTGTCACCTTGGGCTGCTCTTCAAGTGTTAGTGCCATAAATATTCTCCGTATCAATCAGTCTTCTAAAGCCGCATCCCGTAGCCGTAGCCATGGTTTGAGGTACGTGTATGAAAATCTCCTGTTGCAACTGGATCGCCAACTTTGCCCATGATGATGACTCCAGTTGGACAGCGGTCGACGCACAATGCGCATCGCGTGCAGACATCATCGTCAATGATGAACAACACATTGTCGGATGGATCATCGCCTGGCTTCTCGGTGTTTTCGGCGATCGCGATTGCTTCAGGCGCAACCATGTGGATGCACTTCCACGGACAAATATCAACACAACCTTCACACATGATGCATTCACTTTGATCAATATGAATAAATTGCTTTGGCTTCACAGCCTTCGCAAGATACGCAGCGTCGACTTCGACGAGTTGATACTCGTCCGACCATTCTGGCATCGGTGGGTTTGCGTCGGTCTTCGTCATTTCTGATCAGGCCTTACGCGCCAGTGGTCGACCGTATGAAGACGTAGCAACTTCTTTTGTCTTTGCTGCTCCACGCTTTTGCCACCATGCAAAGATGAGACCCATAATTACGAAGTAGAACACATGGATCACAACGACGACGATGTCTCGAATTGCTTCATAACTGACATCAAACGGAAATTGTCCACCAAAAGATTTGGGCTTCAAAAGGTCGAATGGACCAAAAATGAGTTTGTCTTTTCGCCATCCCAATTCTTTGTCGGCATGATCGATGAACTGGTGAGGAACAACACCAAATGCAATAAACATGACAGCGAAAACGTACGTCGCTCCAAAAATTGCTTCGCCCCAAGTTGCCTTGCGATCTGCTGGGCGTCGCATTCCGACAAGGACGATTGCTGCAATTAAAACAAGGGTGAGAAAAAAGGAAAACAAGAACGCTTGGTTCATGCCAGGCCACCGAAGAATGTCTATTGCCAACATGGGTTGCAGGGGTACCTTTCCTTCATCAATTCCAAAATAAGGCTAGTCGGGCAAGGTGCCGAGTGGCGAAAACTAACGAGTTCGTGCATTCGTGCGCATTGTGACATCTACCTACCTCGCCTGCCTGCCCAATCTGCCTAGCCGAGTGGCGATGCGTTCTTGAATTGGACCAAATTTGATTTAGAGTGGACGCCGTGACCGAGATACCAGAGCACCTCCTCAAGCGATCGAAGGACCGCCAACAGTCAGGCGCAACTCCGTCTACAGACGTTGCAGCCACCACCCCAGCCTCGGCACCTGCTGCAGTTGAGCAACCTGTTGTACCAGTTGCACCAAAGGTGATTCCCGATCCTTCTTATGTTGCTGCAGCTAAGTCGCGCAAAAAGATTCCGTTCTGGGCAATGGCCACACTGAGCCTCCTGCCTCTGTGGGCCTTTATGTATGTTGCAGCTCTTAAGCCACAAGAAAAAGTTGTTGAAGGTCCCCTTGCAATTGGTTCAGCAGTGTACGGATCTTGCGCGGGTTGTCACGGCGCCGAAGGTCAAGGTGGCGCAGGTCGTGTGCTTCACCAAGGTGAAGTAATGAAAACATTTCCAAAGATTGAGGACATGTTGAACTTTGTCTACACCGGCAGTCAGGCATACGTAACTGCAGGCATCAAGGTTTACGGAGATCCAGATCGTGAAGGTGGCGCACACGCACCGCTTTCATACAACGGAAACCCAATGCCGATGCAAGGCGAAAAAGCTGGCGGCGCTCTCACCGAAGCACAAATTCTTGGAGTCGTGTGCCATGAGCGTTATGCAATCGGTGGAACAGACCCGAAGGATGAAAAGTGGGCTGCCGAATACGAGATGTGGTGCTCACCAGAGTCTGAGATTTTTCTCGCCCTCGAAAAAGGCACTTCGTCGTTTGAAACGATCGATAAAGATTTCACAATGCTGACCGAGCCTCCCGCACACGTGGGCATTGAGCCTCGCGAATCTGGAAAGTAACAAGTCGCATTCTCCACATTGCCATTAGGTGGCGATTGCTTTCAAGTTAATTGCTTGTGCAGACCACTTCGGTCACTTCATCTTTGATTAAGTCAAGCATCGTGACGCTACTTTGTGAAAACTTGGTGATGAACTCGCGCAGGTTTGCTGTGTCCGACTCGGAGTCGCAAGTGCGTTTGACTCCATTCCCAAGTTTTACTATCCAATCATTTTGCAGCACACCCGAGCTGCCACCATTCAACATGTCAACAAGTGGTGGAAGAGTCAACATCTTTTGATTAGATGCTGCGTTCTCGTCTACCGGCACGAGAGCAAACCACACCACACCGCTACCCAGCATGTCGGCCAACAACACACAGGCAGAAGGTGCGGTCAGATTTGTGCATGTGATCTCACCCAACGTGCCCTCAAGAATTTCGACAACACGACCGTCATCCAATGTGAGCGTTGCATTGCCCACAGTCTTGTTGCTCGCTATTTGCCAGCCCTCTTGCGCTGAGAGAGACGTAGCAACAGCAACGAGTTCAACATTGTGAGTAGCCGGAAGTGATGTCGGCGTTGACGAACTTCCGGAGGTAAGTGCAAACAAGCCCAATACAACAACGGCTGAAGCACCGAGAATTGCAAATGCTGCCCACAAGCGAGCCGACAAAAAGTGGCGCATATACCTATTCTAAATCGTTTCTATTTCGAAAGACCTGACTGCATGTGCTGCGCGATGCGCGGCTACTGCGAGTTGTTCCATCACTGCGTCGGTGTGACCCACTCCAACAAAGAGCGCTTCATAAGCACCTGGCGCCATGGCCACGCCTTCGTTGAGCATCGCGTGAAAGAACTTTGCATACAGTTTTTCATCTGTCTCTTTTGCTTCGTCAAAATTTGTTGGAACACGACTACCAAAGAATGCACCAACGAGCGTGCCAACAACCGGAAACTGTGCAGTGATGCCCGCGCTCGTGCAGGCTTCGCGCAACAAAGTGGCGAGTTGTCGTGCTCGCGCACCGAGCTCCATATATACGTCTTGAGTCAATTCATTGAGTGCACTCAAACCTGCTGCGGTTGCAAGAGGATTACCTGCAAGAGTTCCTGCGTGAAACACTTTGCCAAGAGGCGAAAGATTTTCCATCACTGCACGAGATCCGCCAATTGCGCCAATTGGAAGTCCGCCACCAATAACTTTGCCAAAGCACGTGATGTCTGGACGTACGTCGTATTTTGCTTGTGCTCCACCCATACCGATTCGAAATCCGGTAATCACTTCATCAAAAATCAATAGTGCGCCAGCCTTGTCGCAAGCCGCGCGTAGTCCCTCTAGAAATCCGGGGGCTGGTGCAACAACACCCATGTTTGCAGCAATCGGTTCAACAATCACTGCAGCCACATCGTTGCCGATTTCAGGAACAACGTTGTACGGCACAACAAGCGTGTTGGCCACAGCTTCTTCTGGCACACCAGCAGTGCCTGGCAATCCAAGTGTT
>CANGZK010000018.1 GCA_947458565.1 Acidimicrobiaceae bacterium | reverse complement strand
GTTTCTAGATTGCATTCAACTAACGAACTCGGCAAAGGCAGATCAAACTTTGACTTGACTTCGAAACGTGTTCGAGCAGCCTTTCCATCGACAACGACACCCATCCGTGTTGGATCTTTTTGATCTCGACCGATTGGAGCATCGATGGTGCCAGACAAAACTGTTGGGTGCCCCCAGATGAGCGCCAAGTAAGTGCGCTTCACATCACGTTTCGACAATGCATCCACCAGCGCTTCGTACGCTGCGTGCGTTTTCGCCATCACCATTAAGCCAGTTGTACCAGCATCAAGTCGATGCACAACGCCAGGACGCAACGGGTCACCAGCAGATGCCATTTCTGGATACAACGCAAGGGCTCCGTTTACCATCGTGCCTGTTGGATTGCCAGCGCCAGGATGCACAACCAAACCAGCACGTTTGTTAATCACCACAATGTCGGCGTCGTCATAGACAACATCCAAGATCACCGATGCGTCGGCAGTTGGCAATTCTTTCTTTGGCAATAACGCTGTGTCTATAGCGATTGTCTGGCCTTCCGCGATTTTAGTTTTGCCGGTTTCGGCACAAACTCCGTCAACTACCACCCCACCTGCCTGAATGAGCGAAGCCGCAGAGGCACGACTGACGTCGGCGATCAAAGCAACAATGCGATCGAGGCGCTGCTCGTTGAGTGCTGCCGGAATAATCTCATTCAGCACTATTGGCCATCCGTTCGTTCGATCTGAGAGTTGTATTTGAGCATTGCCACAATCATTGTCGCGGCTCCAATCATGATTGCCATGTCTGCGATGTTAAATACTGGCCACCATTGAAAATCAATAAAGTCAATAACAGCACCGCGCATCCATCCAGAACCTCGAAAAAGCCGATCCAAAATGTTTCCCACCGCGCCACCGATGATCAAACCTGTTGCCAAGCGTGTCAACGAGTTGTCGGCACGACGCAAAGACAACAGCAACATCACGACTACAACCAATGCAATCACACCAATAACTGGCCCTAAACCAGTTCCGCGCGAGAACGCCATGCCCCGGTTGTAGGTCAGATTGAATTGCAAAGTCCAGATCACATGAATGATGTGTCCATCAGCAAGATCGCGAAGAGCCCACGCCTTTGACAGTTGGTCAAGCACTGCTATGACACCCGCGACCAACAAACTCATGCGCGTTGCCCTAAACAACGACAATCGACCGCCTGAATGCGTTGTGTGAAGTGCGTCAGTTGTGTCGTCGATCATCGACGACCGATGCCACCGACACGCTCAAGGACCGACTCGGTTGTTTCGGGAATCGCTTTGAGACGTTCACGAGGAATTGGTAAACCGGTGTGCACGGAATATCCGTATTCTCCGGTCTTGATTCGCTCGAGTGCAGCATCCAGCTCTTCAACGATCTGCCTGGCTTGCGCCGACAGCATGAGGTCGCGAGAACGTTCGACGACCATGGTGTCGCCCTCCCCGCCTTCTTCGTCGAATTGCACGTCACCCATTTCAACATCTTGAATCAGTGAATTTGCTTCATCATCTAGCCGAAGTGCCTGGCGGAGCAACACACCTTTCTTTTCGAGCATTAACTCGCGTTGACTAGCCAAGAACTTCAAATCAAACTCTTTCGTTGCCTGAATGCCGTCAGCAAACTCGGTCTTAACAATTGGTGGACGCGGTGGTGGTTCTGGTTTGCGCTTTGCACGCAATGCAGCCTCGCGTGCTGCCTCTTTTTCTGCAGCAAGCGCAAGTCGTGCCGCTTCTTTTTCTTCTCGAATCCGAGCCTTCTCTGCTTCCTGAGCCGCTTTGAGTGCCAGTTTTTCTGCAGCAATGCGCGCTTTTTCTTTGGCTGCCTCTTTAGCGGCCAATGCTTTCATCTTCTGTCGTAGAGCAAGATCCTTTTTTCGCTGTGCTGCAACCTTTTTGCGCTCCATCTCTTTTTCGCGCATTGCCTTCTTTCGGGCCGCATCAGCAGCTTTCTTGGCCGCCACCTTCTTGGCCAACTCGGCTTTCTTCAAAGCAAGTGCTTTCTGCTCTGCAAGCTTCTTCTGTGTCGCAAGCTTTTTTGCCAGATCGGCTTTCTTCTGAGCAGCGACTTTCTTTGCAAATTCTGCCTTTTTCTTGGCCAGAGCCTTCTGTGCCGCAATCTTCTTTTGTGCAGCAACTTTCTTTGCTACATCAGCTTTCTTCTTCGCCAGTGCCTTCTGTGCCGCAATCTTCTTTTGTGCAGCAACTTTTTTAGCCTGTTCGGCTTTTTTCTTGGCCGCGAGTTTCTTGGCCAAATCGGACTTCTTCTTGGCGAGTGCTTTTTGCGCCGCCGCCTTCTTGGCCTGGTTCTTTTTAACTAAGGCCTTTTTCTTTGCTGATGCTGATGGCATGTTTCCCTCTCGAACTTGGCGCTTTACCGTACTTGATCGACACCTATATGGACGGGATTCCCGTCCAAATCCCCTGTTGGATCTAGGCCTTGAGCCCAGTCAATGCGCTGAGCAAGGGTTTCAGACGCAATGTAGGCCTCGAATTGGGACACTTGTGACTGCAGTAACTCTGGCAAACCAAGCGTCAGCACAATGCGATCCGAAACCGCCAGCCCAGCTTCGCGGCGAGCTTGTTGCACCATGCGGACAATGTCGCGTGCAGCACCTTCTGCCAACAACGCATCAGTGAGTTCAATATTCAACAACACAATTCCCTGGCCATCGGCGAGGGCTGAACTTGCAGTCGTTTCGGTGTCCCCTGAAGCAGCAACAAGCTTGACTTGAAACTCGTGCGGCTCAAGAGCCACACCACCAGCAATAACTACGTCACCGTTGATTGACCAGTCGCCCTTTTTTACCGCAACAATAACTTTTTGAGTGTTGGCGCCAAGGCGTGGACCAAGAGCAGCGGGTATGAGTTGCAATTCGTGTTTGGCCACTTGGCCGAGCTCTGTTGTGAGAGTCACTTTATGAACATTCACTTCATCGGTGATAATTGAAACAAACGACTCCAGCGCATTTGCCAATGGTGAAGCAACCGTAAGTTCTCCGAGTGGAAGTCGAACTCGACGTGAATGCACTTTGCGTAGCGACAAGGTTGTCGAACATACGTCGCGGACTTGATCCATCACTTTTTCAAGTTCGTCGTCGCTCGGCACAATGCTTGCGTCTGGCCAGTCTTCTAAGTGCACGCTTCGCTCACCCGTAAGCTCTTTGTAAATCTTTTCTGTTGTCAACGGCAACAGAGGTGCTGCAATGCGTGTCAACACCTGCAATACAGTGTGCAACGTATCGATCGCTTCCTTGTCACCCTTCCAGAATCGATCGCGGCTGCGACGAATGTACCAATTTGTCAGAACATCCAAAAATGTGCGCACTTGCTGGCAAGCATTAAAGATGTCATATTGGTCCATCGACACCGTCGTGTCTTCAATGAGCCGCTTCAATTTTGAAAACACATACCGGTCCAACACATTTGTTGAGTCGTAGCGAACTTCACCAGTCATCGACTCGGCGTTGGCATACAACGACAAGAAATACCAACTGTTCCACAATGGCAACATCACTTGACGCACCGTGTCGCGAATACCTTCTTCGGTTACCGCAAAGTCCGATCCGCGCAAAATTGACGACGACAACAGATACCAACGCATGGCATCGGCCCCGTAAGTGTCAAACACCTTCATCGGGTCTGGGTAGTTGCGAAGACTCTTAGACATTTTGGCACCGTCGTCACCCAACACAATTCCGTGACTGACGCATGTGGAAAAAGCAGGGCGATCAAAAAGAGCTGTTGCCAAAACATGCAGCGTGTAAAACCAACCACGCGTCTGACCGATGTATTCAACAATGAAGTCACCGGGATAGTGCTGGTCAAACCATTCCTGATTTTCGAATGGATAATGCACTTGAGCAAACGGCATCGAACCACTCTCGAACCAGCAGTCGAGAACTTCAGGAACTCTGCGCATCATCGACTTTCCGGTTGGATCATCTGGGTTTGGTCGCACCAGGTCATCGACAACTGGGCGATGCAATTCGGTGACAGTCACACCAAAATCGCGTTCGAGGTCGGCAAGACTTCCGTACACATCGATTCGCGGATAAGCGGGATCATCACTGCGCCACACAGGGATCGGCGATCCCCAGAAGCGATTGCGACTAATTGTCCAATCGCGGGCATTTTCAAGCCACTTCCCAAAACTTCCATGCTGTAAGTGATCGGGCACCCACGTGATCTCTTCATTTAAGGCAACCATGCGTTCCTTCACGGCTGTCACATTGACAAACCAAGAGCTCACGGCTTTGTAAATGAGTGGCTTTCCTGTGCGCCAACAATGTGGGTACGCGTGGTCATACGTTTCGTGACGCAATACAACACCGCGTGATTTGAGTTCACGAATAATCATTGGGTTGGCGTCAAACACCAACATTCCTTCGTACTCGGGCACTTCACTGGTAAACAACCCACGACTATCGACTGGCACAACGAGCCCTATGCCGTTGTCGCTGCACACCCGTTGGTCATCCTCGCCAAAGCCAGGGGCTAAGTGCACTACCCCGGTTCCGTCTTCCGTCGTTACGAAGTCGCCAGCGATGATCCGAAATGCACCTGGCTGATCGGCAAAGTACGGGAACATCGGCGTATACGTGCGACCAACAAGAACAGAACCAAGTACCGAGTCAAGTACTTCTGCACCCTCTAGCTCTTTTTCATACGCACCAAGTCGTGCTTCGGCCAAGATGTAAACAGTTCCGTTATGGCGCACTCGCACATAACTCACGTCTGGCGCAACCGCAAGAGCCAAGTTGCTCGGCAGCGTCCATGGCGTAGTAGTCCATGCAAGCAATGATTCACCAGTTTCAAGGACGAAGGCAACAGTCAGTGCAGGATCTTGCACCTGTTTGTACGCGTCATCCATGCGTGTTTCTGTATTCGACAATGGTGTTTCAAGTGCCCATGAATATGGCAACACGCGAAACCCCTCGTAAATCAGGCCCTTGTCCCACAGAGTTTTAAACGCCCACATCACACTTTCCATATACGAAACATCAAGTGTTTTGTAATCGTTAGCAAAGTCAACCCAACGCGCTTGACGGGTTACATAACGCTCCCAGTCACTTGTGTAACGCAGCACAGATTCTTTGCAGTAGTCATTAAATTTTTCAATACCGAAGTCGGTGATTGCTTGTCGTCCAGAAATTTCTAGCTGGCGCTCTGCTTCTGCTTCTGCGGGCAAACCATGACAATCCCATCCGAAACGGCGCTCGACTCGCTTGCCCTGCATCGTTTGATATCGGGGAACAGCATCTTTGACAAACCCGGTGAGCAGGTGCCCGTAGTGCGGCAAACCGTTGGCAAACGGCGGACCATCATAAAAGACGTATTCGTTTACGCCATTTGCGCCAGCATCGCGCTGATCGATGGAAGCCTGAAATGTGTGGTCGGAAGCCCAGAAATCGAGCGTCTCGTTTTCGACTGCCGGAAAGTTCGGTTGAGGATCAACCTTTGGATAAGTCACGGTGCGTCATTGTAAAGGCAAATGCGTGCTACTGGCTTGATGCCTAGCAGCGAAGCAACATGCCTTGTACGACGATCTGCAAAAACAGCAACACCACAAGGGGTGAAAGATCCAGCGGCCCTGCAAGCGGCAATGCACGTCTCACTGGCAAAAGCACAGGATCGGTCAACATCATCACAGTTCGCACAACCTGGCCAAGAGGTCCGTTTGGGTTAGCGGGAAACCACGAAAGAATCACTCTTCCAATAATGAGGTACGTGTAGAGACCTACGAGGAAGCAGAGAAGTTCAATCACGAATAACGCGTGTGCCACGAGGTGTCAACAGAAACACACCTGGTGCAATCTTTTCCATTTTGCCTTCGATTCCGTACGTCACACCGCTTGCAAAATCAATCAGGCGCCGAGCAATTTCCGAATCGGCTGCACCAATGTTCATCGCTACTGGCTGTCCAGATCTGAGCAAGTCTGCAATCTCTTTTGCTTGGTCATATCGAGTCGGACGAATTGCGACTGGCTCTGCAGTCGTCTGTGTGAGTTTTCTTACTGTGCCACCAGTGCTTGATCCACTTGGTCGCAACTGCACACTCGAGTCATCGCGTTGTGCTTGCGCACGAACAGTTGTTGGCCGTGCCGCAGCACGGGGACGAGGTGCTTCCTCGTATTCATCTTCAATTTCGTCTTCGTAGTCATCAACAAATTGCTGGGGCTGTGCGCGACGTACTGCTCCACCACCGCGTGTATTGCGAGCCGCAGGACGCTCCACTGCTATGGACGCGTCGTAATCGTCGTAGGCGTCATCTGGCCCAAGACCTAAATAGTCCATAGCTCGTCGAAACATTGACATTAGAAATAGGTTACAACACCCGACTAGATCGAACGTGGACGTTGACCAAAAAGCGCCGTTCCGACCCGAACCAATGTGGAGCCTTCCTCAACTGCAATCTCGACGTCAGCCGTCATGCCCATGGACAACTGCTTGACCCCAAGATCAGTTGCCATCTTCCTCAGCAACCCAAAAGCGGCACGGGTCTTTACTGGGTCCATATCGGTCGGGCCAACGGTCATCAGCCCTGTGACATCCAGTCCCCCTTGACGGGCCTGCTCCACGAGCGCTGTTGCTTCGGAGGGATCACACCCACCCTTATCGCTCTCGTTAGTGGTGTTGACCTGCAAGAGCATTTCGCACCGCCCAACCGTGGCTCGCGCAGCATGGCGCTTCACAAGTTCGGCCACAACCGGTGCCCTGTCAACTGACTGCCATACATCAACAAGGTCAATCAGCGACTTGATTTTGTTGGTCTGCAATTGCCCAATGAAATGGACGGGAAGACGATCATCACGATTTACCTGCTGCGATTTAGCAATCAATTCTTGGGCATAGTTTTCGCCAACTGCCTCACAGCCGGCAAACTTTGCGTCACTCCAGGCGTCAACCCCAAAATTTTTGGTAACAGCGACGATGCCCACACCAACTCCACCTGCACGCGCAATACGGTCGCGCAGTTCGGCAACGCGAGTTGCTACCAGTGCTTGGGTCGTCATGATTCGATTGCAAGTTCGGTGGCGTATGCGCCAACCATCAGAAGTTGTTACTTCAAAAAGTCTGGAACGTCAAAGCCATCGGAAGAATCACGCAATGGATCTTCGCCAGTACCAAACAACTCTTTAATGCGACTTCCACGCGGTTCGCCACGCGTATCCGCGCGACCATCGCCTCTTGATGACCTTGACAAACCTGTGTCCGAACGATCGAACCCTGCCGCAATGACAGTTACTTGTACTTCGTCCTCGAGTTCGTCATTGATAACGGTGCCGAAGATGATGTTCGCATCCTGGTGTGCCACTGCGTGCACAATCTCTGCCGCTGCATTGAGTTCGAACAAGCCCATGTCGGATGGTCCGGTGATGTTGAGCAAAATGCCGCGGGCACCCTCGATAGAAGACTCAAGAAGAGGTGAATTGATAGCGGCAGTTGCAGCTGCAATTGCGCGATTATCGCCCTTTGCTTTGCCCGTACCCATCAAGGCGGTACCAGCATTTGTCAAAATCATTTTGACGTCTGCAAAGTCGGTGTTGATGAGACCAGGCGTGGTGATCAAGTTGGTGATACCAGCGACACCTTGCAACAGCACTTCATCAGCGCGCTTAAACGCATCGAGCAAACTCGTCTTTTCGGTGGCTACCGACAAGAGTCGTTCGTTTGGAATGATAATCAACGTGTCGACCTTGTCACGCAACTTGGCAATACCGGCTTCGGCTTGCATTGCTCGACGACGACCTTCGAATCCAAATGGACGAGTGACAATGCCAACTGTTAATGCGCCAGCAGCACGAGCGATCTCTGCGATGATTGGAGCTGCACCAGTTCCGGTACCGCCACCTTCACCAGCTGTGATGAATACCATGTCTGCGCCACTAACAATTTCTTCAATGTCGCTACGACTTGCTTCGGCGGCATCTTGTCCAATTGCTGGATCACTGCCTGCTCCGAGTCCGCGGGTGATTTCCCGACCAATATCAATTTTGAAATCTGCATCGCTCATCAACAACGCCTGAGCGTCGGTATTCACTGCCACAAACTCGACGCCCCTCAAATTGGAGTCGATCATGCGATTGATGGCATTAACGCCCGCTCCACCCACTCCGATTACCTTGATAACCGCCAAAAAGTTTTGTGGTGCACCAGCCATTATGAATTCCTCCTACGAAGCGTGAGCGACAACGGTATTGATTGTGTCACAAACGCCGGTTCCTATGTTGGGTACAGGCTAGTTGATCGCTCAGGCCGCCTGTGATCACGATTGAACTACTGGAGTCCCCGTTGAAACATCGATACTGATGATTGAGTTGACATCTTGGCGGCGCAGCAAGACCACCACATTGACGAGTTTGTTGCGCATGTCTACGGGCGCCCCAAAGTTGATAACCGTGCCTGTTTTAAGGGTCATCGTGATCTTTTCGGTACCGGCAACGCCTAATTGTTTGACCATTGGCGCGAGCTCACTTGGTAACGACATCGCCAATTGGCCCGCCGCCCTATATGCGGCCGCCGAACTCGCCCCCGCGGTCAAGTTTGGACCGGTTCCTTCAATCCACATGTATTGCGTTGGTCGCCCTTCCACCACACTCAGCACTAAACCATCTTCGTCAATTACACGAGCACGGTTGTCTACGCCCAAAAACCATGCAACAGGAACTCTCTCGCTGATCTGAATCAACACACGGCTCGGAAGACTCGTCGTGATTCGAGCAGATTTGATCCATGGGTCACTTTCAAGTCTTTCACTTGCAGTTTTAGTGTCGACAGTAAGAACCGACTTGCCCTTCAGCGACTCAGAAACACTTCTCACCAACGCAGCATCGGCATATTTTGCACCTTCAACTTGCACTGTTCTCACCGCAACGATTGGCGATGCCAACACAATCAGCGTGACAACAAGAGCTAGCACAACACCAAGTGCTGCCATCACGAGGCGCTTGCGCTTGTTGCCGCCAGCAACCTTGCCGACAAACTTGCCCAGAAATCGGCGCGAAACGATTAACTCGCCCCACTGCGTGCCAACAATTATTTCGGCATCTAGATCTTGTGCAACATCATCATCCGTAATCAACACGCGAACTGATGTTGGTGCTTGGTGCACAGTCTGCGAAGCGGTATCCGACGGGAAATCGCTCTCCGATGGTTGACGAAAATCTTCGTCCACAATGACAACACGACTTGGTGCAGTAACCGGCTCAGTTGCTGGCGGTTCGACGGGCATCGTCACTTCTCGCGTTTTGATATCCGTTACTGAAGCACTCACAGGTTGTTCTTGAGTGTTTGATGTTTCATCATCAAAAACGGCACGTAACTCATCAAGCACTTCGGTCGGCACGTCCAATGGATCCTGAAAAGTCGTCGAGGTCAGCACCGAAATCGGCATTGAAGTGTCGGTAGATACCGAAGCGTTTGCGTTGCGATCAAAAACATGCTCAAGCCGTACTGTTGCCACGCTCGTGTCTGACTCACTTGTTAACACATCGATAAGTGAAGGGTCCGTAGTCGCATCAAAACCAGCAAGGCGAATCTCGCTACGCAAGTCGTAACCCGTCGACTCTTTAACTCGACGTCGAATCTCGGCCATCACCTGCACTACGTCAGATGCCAAACCACCTTCTTCTGCCTGAATGAAATTTGCATGTTTCTCCGAAACGTGAGCGGTTCCAATCCGAAAACCTCGCATGCCAATCTGATCGATCAATGCACCTGCAGAAACTTCACCTGGCACAGGATTGACAAAAACGGAGCCCGCATTTTGGCCACCAGGTTGATTCTCTCTGCGCCACTTCACAATCTCTGACAACTGATTTTCTGCCGCTTCTCTGTCAGTCGCCCAACCCAAATTGAGGGTCGCCGACAAAACAACGTGGTGATCGGCAATCGCAGAACCCCTAAATCTCAGACCTAGATCAACCGCATCTACATGAGCTTCAACGCCGCGCAACAGATGAAAAATGCGAGCCGAAACGAGCGATGATGCCATGTCCGAACCATGACCACCAGCGTTCATGCGCACCGCTCCGCCAATCGTGCCGGGCACACCTACTCCCCACTCAAAGCCTGTCAACCCACGATGCACGCTCTGTCGAGCCGCGACTGGCAACAGTACCGAGCCTCCAAAAAGAGCGATCGGCTCAACGTCAATGCTTCCGTCTGCCCCATCTGCCCCATCCGACCGCTCGGGCAAATCGATGTACTCCAAAAAACTTCCAAAAGTAATTGCCAAACCTGCAAAGCCTGTGTCGGCAATCAGCATGTTGCTTCCCCTGCCAATCACCAACAACGGTAAGTCAACCTGGGCCAAAACAGCACTGATGGCCTCTAGATCTTCTATCGATTGCACATGAACATGCAGCGCCGCATTACCACCAACTCGATATGTCGTAAATTGCGCAAGAGATACGTCTGCGTGTGCGCGACTTCCAAACAACTCGGTTGCCAACTCCAACTCTGCACCGGTTGCAGGACGCTTAAACGACCGAGGCGTGTTCATAGCACTAGCGCTTTGGTGCTTCGTTGGCACGACCACTTTGGCGCAGCGCAATCACTTCATCGGGTAGGTGCGCTACATCACCACAGCCCATCGAGATACAAAGATCGCCGTCTACAAGAGTTGACGCAAGATAACTCACGAGATCTTCCCGTTGCGCAATCCACTCAACTCTCTTGTCTGGGTGCATGTCTTTGATCGCATCAACCACAAGTTTGCCAGTTACACCAGGTATCGGAGTGGTACCCGAGGAATAGATGTCGGTAATCACTACGACATCGGCATCGCCAAATGCATCTGCATATGCGCCAGACATCACGCTCATCCGATTGAATCGATTTGGCTGAAAGACTGCCACTACCCGATCCCACTTGTCTGTCGCATCGCGCGCACCGCGCAACACAGCGACAATTTCGTTCGGTAAATGTGCGTAATCGTCAACAAAGGTGACGCCCTGGTCAACACCTCGCAGATCAAAACGTCGTGCAACTCCACCAAAGCTGCTCAATGCTCGTGCAGCAACTTCAAATTCAACGCCAAGCTCCATAGCCATCGTTAATGCCGCCGTGGCGTTCAGTACGTTGTGCTCTCCACGTAATGGGACGATCACTGACCCAACCAATCCATGTTGTGCATTCGAGCCGGTTTCCCGAGTCTCGATATCGAACCGACTGCTTCCATCCGCAAATGTCACATTGATTGCTCGCACATCGGCATCGATGACCAGCCCATAGGTTCTGCACGATTGTTTTGACGCAATCTTTGCGCACACCGCATCATCGGCACACACAACTTTGGGTCCATCAATATTCCCCAAATACATTTCAAAACTTTCAATAATCTTGTCGAACGTTGCAAAATGATCGAGATGATCTACATCAACATTGGTGAGGATCGATCCGAAGAGAGGCAAAGCCAAATGTGTTGAGTCACTTTCGTCGGCTTCAACTACAAGATGTTGCCCGCTCCTCCATCCAGCACCCAGATCAAGGCCATGCACGTCTCCGCCGATAACAAAACTCGGATGCCGTCCTGCAGAGGCCAAGATATGCATCAGCATCGCCGATGTTGTTGTCTTGCCATGCGTGCCGGCCACAGCAACCGATTGCTTGAGCGCACAAATTGCACTCAACATCTGAGCTCGGTTCAGAATTGTCACAGATTGTGCCGCTGCAGCAACTAGCTCGATGTTGGTTGCTGGAATTGCGGTCGATGCCGTTACTGCATCACAATCTTGCACAGCCGCAGCATCATGCCCGACAATGATGCTCACGCCGAGAGCGCGCAATCGGTCCAGCACTTCGGATTCGTGAATGTCACTACCGGAGACTTGATGACCCATTTCGCACAACACTTGTGCAATCGCATTCATGCCTGGGCCACCAATACCAATGACATGAATTCGTCGTGGCCTGTTCAGATCAAAAAATACGTTATTCCTCATCGCGGCACCGACCCTGCAACCTCATTGACCACCTGAGCGATCGAACAATTGCGATGCACGTCCCCGAGTTTCCTCGCTATTTGAGAAATCTTCATCAACTTCGCATCATCGGTCAATAACTCAACTATTTGTCGCCGAAAAACTTCATCGTTAAGTTGCGACTCTTCAAGCAACACTGCCCCACCTTGGTCGCTCAATGTCTTTGCATTGGTGAGTTGATGATTTTCGGCTGCATCTTTCCAAGGAATCAACACTGAGGCAATTCCAACGGTGGCGATCTCGGCGACCGTCGAAGCACCAGCTCGTGCAACCACCAAATCGGCAGCTGAATAAATGTCATTCATATTGCTGCTGTATGCGATTCGTTGATACTGAGTTGTTCCATCAGCGCGTCTGATCACATCCGCCAACTGCTGACCATCCATATATCTCGACCCAGCGATGTGCAAAATAGCAACGTTCGATAATGACGGGCTGTCCATGTGCGCAACAAGACTCTCTGTCGCGCCATTCAATACAGCCGATCCAAGTGACCCACCCATCACCACAACAAGTTTCACCTCTGCACTAAACCCCAAGCGAGTTCGTGATGCTTCACGAGATGCGACGCGATCGAGACGGCGCAGCTCTGCACGCACAGGCGCTCCTGTGAGCTGTGCTCTTCGCAATGCACTCGGCAACTGCGCAACCGCAACAGCGGATGCGTACCTGGCCTGCATTTTTGTCGCGAGACCTGGTTTGCTGTCGTATGAACAAGTGACAACCGGGATCTTGAGATGGCGGGCCGCCCG
>CANGZK010000017.1 GCA_947458565.1 Acidimicrobiaceae bacterium | reverse complement strand
GTGGCGGATGCGACAGCGCCGAACTTGCCAAAACTGTTTCGCGCTCGATTGCGGATTGCGTGCTTGTTATTGAAGCATCACCAACTGCCCGAGACGCAACTTTCTTTGAGGTGGCACCAAGTCGGGCCATTTCTTCGCCAAGTCGAAGCGTGCCTTGCAACGTGCGGTACTTGGTTTCGCGACCCTTAAACACCGCCAAGAGCGGCGTAGCAATATAAATCGACGAATACGCACCGAGGAACATACCAACGAGTAGTGCTAGTGCAAATTCTTGCAAAGCAATTGCACCCATGACCCAGGATCCAAGCACCAACAAGGAAAGCACTGGCAGCACCGCTGCAAGAGATGTATTGATTGAACGCATCAATACCTGGTTCATGGAAACGTTAACGATGTCTCCGTACGAAACCTTGGCAGCTGAATAGCGCGTGGTGTTCTCGTGCACTTTGTCGAACACCACGATGGTGTCGTACAGCGAGAAACCGAGAATTGTCAAAAATGCTATGACGGTTGCAGGAGTCACGGAAAAGCCAAATGTTGCATAAACGCCAACAGAGATCAGTACGTCGTGCATCATTGCAAGAATTGCCGAGACGGCCATCTTCCATTCGAAGCGCCATGCGATGTACATAGACACAATGACAAAGAAAATCAACAACGCGCGCACTGCTTTTTCAGTGATGCTGCGACCCCATGATGAACTCACTGAAGCGACACTCACTTCTTGTAATTCGACGCCAGCCTTCTCGCTCAATGCAGTCTGAACTACCGTGCGAACATCGGTTGAAATCTCGCCAACCTGTGCACGAATACGTTTTCCCTCGGCACCGTTGAGTACTTGAATTTTTGCATCTGCAGTAGGAATATTGTTTGCATCCAAAATTGTGCGCACGTCTTCAACAGTGATAGTGGTTGCAGGAACTTCCCACGCGACGCCACCCTTAAAATCGATTCCCAAATTGAGACCTTGTGCAAAAAGCGAGAGGAAGGTCACAGCGATAAATGCAATGGAGATTCCAAAACCCCACCAACGACGACCAACGAAGTTGAAGGTCGTTTCGCCTCGATAGAGCCTGCCGAACAATCCGTTCATTGCGCACTCGAATCGGGCAATGCAACGCCCAGCACTTTGCGCCCACTTAAGAACTTGCTTCGTGCGAGCAATAACACGGCTGGTCTAGTAAAGAAGTAAGCGACAATCACGTCGCACAATGTAGACAGTCCTAGGAAAAATGCAAAACCTCGCACAGACCCAACTGTCAGCCACCAGAGCACTAGGGCTCCCAAGAATGACACGGTGTCAGCGGCCAAAATTGTGCGCCAAGCGAGTGTGAAACTGCGCTGAGCAGAGCTGCGCATCGTTCTTCCAGCATGCAACTCATCTTTAATTCGTTCGAAGAACACCACATACGAGTCGACGGTTACACCGATCGAGACGATGATTCCCGCCACGCCGGAGAGGGTGAGCGCGAGACCATTTGAACGCGAGATAAAAGCGATAATGCTCCACAGCAGTCCAATTGACACCATAAGCCCACCGACCACAACGATGGTCAGCATGCGGTAGTAGACGAAAAAGAATGCCATTACCAAAAGCACACCGATAAGGCCCGAAATGATTGCTGCACGCAACGAGTCTTTGCCAAGAGTTGGAGAAACCGATTGCACCGTTGCAACTTTGCACTTGACAGGAACAGCACCAAACTCAAGAATTTTTGCTAAGTCTCGAGCCTCTGTTTGAGTAAAATCTCCACTGATCTGAACATTGCCACCGGTGAAAACTGCTTCTTGAACCGTCGGAGCCGAAATCACGATGCCGTCTAATGCAATGGCAATGCGCGCCGTTGGACATGATGCGTCGCGATTAAAGCATTTAGTTGTCAGGGCGTTCCACTGGTCGGCGCCATCTGCACCTTTTCGCAATTCAACTGTGACAGTCCAGCTGCCATTATTGACTACTGCCTGAGCATTGTTCGTGAAAACTTTGCCGGTTGCACCAGCTGGGCCTACAAGGTAAGCCTCGCCGTTCTGTCCGTTCAGTAACGCATTGGCATTTGGGTCAGTGACGTCTTCTGATATCTAAACATTTGATTCTGGAGCGGTTGGCACCGTTGTCGCGGTGAGTGCTGGCACGGTTGTATCGGTGCTTGCAGGAATAGTGGTCGCTGCACCTCTGCCGCGTGCGCTGCCTGGGCCACCTTCTGTCGCTGCAACCGTTGTGTCTACAACCGTTGTTTCGCTTCCAGGGACAGAAGTATCTGCACCCGGAATTGTTGTAGTGGTATCGGTGTTGAGAGTGCCGGCTTGCAACACAGGCCGCAACAACAATTCACCCTGGCGACCAATGATGTCCAGTGCTTTTTGCTGATCGTTAACCCCAGGCAAGTTGACAACAACGTTGTCACCCTGGCGCGTAATTTCTGGTTCTGAAACTCCCAGCGCGTTTACGCGTTGGCTGATGATCTCGACAGCTTGAGCAAGTGCACTCGGTGTGAACTCGCCCTCTGGTTGCAATGTGACTGATGCACCACCCTGCAAGTCAAGCCCAAGTGACGGCACATTGCCGGCCAAAAGATTGCCAGCAAACAGTGTGCCCACCACAAGCACAATGCCGAGAAGTGAAAAATACAGACGACGTACCATAAAAAAGACCCGCGAATGAATGCGCGGTGGCGACCTACTTCTTTTCGTTCTTGTCGACTGAAGACTGATCGGTCGAACTTGGTGTTGACACCTTTGTCGCAATAGCACTACGTGCTACTCGAATCTCGACCTTTTCAGCAATGTCGAGCCAAACATATCCGTCTTCAATGGCCGAGATAAATCCATATATGCCTGAGGCCAAAACGACCTCGTCACCCTCTTGCAGCGTGCTCTGCAAATTGCGTGTCTCTTTTTGGCGCTTGCGCTGCGGACGAAGCAGCAAGAAGTACATTGCTCCAAAAATCACAACGAGAGGAAGGATGGACATGAGACCCCCACCTGAATTGGTGGTAGTCGTTGCGGCGCCAATTGAGGCGTAAAGACTGATGAACATAAGTCGTAACTCTATCGCTCAACAGGGCTAAGCCGCATTGCCCCAAACAGCCAAAATTTCCTGCCTGAGTGCTTCGAAACGACCCGCAATAATTGCATTTCGCATTTGATCCATGAGCGAAAGTGTCCATGCAATGTTGTGCAACGAAACCAGACGAGACGCAGTGGGCTCGCCAACCTGAAACAAATGCCTGATGTAACCACGCGTATGACGAGCACATACTGAACACGAACACGTCGAATCGATTGGTTCGTTGCTTAACGTGAATTCAGACCGCTTCAAGTTGACACGGCCTTGCGATGTGAGCGCAGTTCCATGTCTGCCAAGCCGAGTTTGCAACACACAATCAAACTGGTCGACACCAAGACCAACTGCCTCAACGAGCGAAGCGGGGTCCCCTACACCCATCAAGTAGCGAGGTCGATCGAGGGGCAAGTGTGCGAGCGCAGCCTCCAAGGCCGGCAACATCTCCTCGCGCGATTCACCAACCGACAATCCCCCGATGCCATAACCATCAAAGTTGAGTTCTGCCGTGCGCGCTGCGCTCTCTGCTCGCAGATTGACATCAATGCCGCCTTGAACAATTCCAAACAGTGACTGGTCCGTGCGTGTGTGAGTCGAAACAGCGCGCTTGGCCCACGATGACGTGCGCTCAAGTGCAAGTCGAACTACTTGTACAGGCGAAGGAAGCGGTGGACAGACATCGAGCACCATTTGAATATCTGCTCCCAGCAACTGTTGCGTATGAACTGCCGACTCGGGTGTGTAGCGATGTCGTGAACCGTCATAAGTTGACTTAAACGTGACACCATCATCGTCGACATCTGGATTCAAAGAGAACACTTGAAAACCACCAGAGTCCGTCAGCGTCAAACCTTTCCAACCAGCAAATGCACCAAGCCCTCCCATTGCACTGACAGTCTCGGCACCTGGACGCAACATCAGGTGGTAGGTATTACCAAGGACAATTTGTGCGCCTAAGTCTTCGTAGTCGGCAGCGCTCAAATACTTAATTGCACCGCGAGTTCCCACCGGCATAAAACATGGAGTGGTGTACGAACCTCTATGGGTTACAGCAGTACCTGCACGCGCACTACCCTCAGCCGCATTTGTTGTGAAGTGAACAGGAAACATTAACTACACGGTAGTGGCACACATGCATGAGCTAGTTGCTAATCAGTACGACGGGCAAGCAACATTGCATCACCGAATGAAAGCATCCGATATTCGCGGGTAATCGCCTCTTCATAGATCTTGCGCCACCGCGTACCAACAAACGACTGAATCATCAGCAGCAGCGTCGTTCGCGGCATGTGGAAATTGGTCATCATCATGTCAACTACCTTCCACTCAAATCCAGGTGTGATGAACAGATTGGTTCGACCTTCCAATTGTCCAAACTTTGCAACACTTTCTAGAGCACGTGTGGCCGTTGTGCCTATTGCGATCACCCTTGCCCCCCTTGAATGTGCGTCATTGCAGGCCGTCATTGTCGATTGCGGAACCCGATACGACTCGGTATGAATGAGATGATCAAGTGGGTTGTCTACAGAAATCGGCTTAAACGTGTCAAGGCCAACCACAAGTTCTACCTCACAGATTGCAACACCCGCATCGCGTACGTGCTGCAAAAGTTCAGGGGTGAAATGCAATCCTGCGGTTGGTGCAGCAGACGACTTTTGGTCATGCGCGAAAACGGTCTGATAACGCTCTGCGTCTTGCAACACCTCGGTGATGTAAGGCGGCAGGGGCATGCTGCCGTATTTTGCAAGTTGATCAACAACGCTGCCGCCAAGCAATCGCACTAAAAACGTGTCGCCAGCCTCGGTGCGCTCACCTACCTGCAAAAATTCTGTGTCGTCTGAAGAATACAGAATTTCACCAACTTTCAATTTGCCGCCTGGCCGCAACAACGATTCCCAAACTGCCAAAATCGGATCTTTTTCTTCCAAAAACAATGCTTCGACAATGCCGCCACTTGCACGATGCAAGATCACGCGAGCTGGCATCACACGAGTGTGATTGACAACAACAACATCACCTGGTCTCACAAATTCGACAAAGTCAGATACATGTCGATGTGCTGGCTCGCTGCTTGGGTCGTTCAGATCAATATCGACGAGCAACCGCGCTGCATCACGGGGCTCTATTGGGTGTTGCGCAATGAGATGTTGCGGCAATTCATAATCAATATCCGAAAGATGCATAGCGACTAGAGAAACTTAGGCGAAAAGATCTGGCTGCTGCGTAGGAGCCGGCAAACCTAAATGTGCGTAGGCAAGCGGCATAGCCACACGACCGCGCGGAGTGCGGGCAATCATCCCCTGCTGAATCAAGAACGGCTCGTACACGTCTTCAATTGTTTCCGTCTGTTCGCTCACACTGATCGCCAGTGTGGACAATCCAACTGGCCCCCCGCCGAATTGAACGCAGATAGCACTCAGTACTGCACGATCCACTTTGTCAAGTCCGAGTTCATCCACACCAAACACGCTCAATGCCTCATTGGCAGACTTTTTGTCGATGGTGCCATCTCCTCGCACCTCTGCAAAGTCACGCACTCTTCTCAAAAGACGATTTGCAATGCGCGGTGTTCCACGCGAGCGTCGTGCAATTTCAGCAGCACCCTGCGCATCAATATCAACTTGCAGAATGCCAGCTGCCCGACTGATGATTGACTGCAATTCGTTCTCGTCGTAGTAATCAAGTCGCGCAACAAGACCAAAGCGATCACGCAGTGGCCCGGTGATCATGCCAGTGCGGGTAGTTGCTCCTATCAACGTGAACTTCGGCAGTGTTAGTCGTATGGACGATGCAGACGGTCCTTTGCCCACCACAATGTCAATCTGAAAATCTTCCATTGCTGGATACAAGATTTCTTCAACAGTGCGCGACAAACGATGAATTTCGTCGATAAACAAGACATCGTTGTCTTCAAGTTTGGTCAATATTGCTGCCAAGTCGCCTGCGCGCTCAAGGGCTGGACCAGATGTGACATGGAGATGTGCAGACATTTCAGTTGCGACAATTCCTGCAAGTGTGGTTTTACCAAGTCCGGGAGGGCCGGCAAATAGCAAATGGTCTGCTGCCTGCCCTCGGCGTCTTGCAGCTTCGAGCACGATGCTCAGGTGTTCCTTGAGTTCACGTTGGCCGACGAAGTCGGATAACGACCGTGGGCGCAACCCAACTTCGTCAAGCATTTCGCCATCGTCGCTCTCATCCTGCGAACGCTTCTGTGGATCTACAAATTCTTCACGCACGTTTGACTCCTAATGCATTCAGCGCCTGACGCAACATGTTCTCGGCTGTATCTGTCGCAGACAGTTCTCTCAATACGTCACGTATCTCTTCATTTGAGTACCCAAGACCGGTCAATGCTTCGCGAACATCAGTCACAGCACGATGACCTTGTGACTGCTCACCTTGCGGTGTGTCCATAATTGGCAGATTCATTCTGCCTTTCAACTCAATCAGTAGACGATCTGCCGTTTTGCGACCTACGCCCGAAACGAGCGTGAGTGCTCCATGATCGTTCGTCGCAACGATGTCAATCAGCGCTCGAGGTGTGTGCGTTGCAAGAATTGCCATCGCCATGTTTGGCCCCACTCCGTGAGTAGCAATCAAGATCTCAAAAGTTCGTCGTTCGTCTCGTTCAAGAAAACCATACAACGTCTGTGCGTCTTCGCGAATGTGTTGATGTACGTAAACAAAAGCCTGCGATGTTGGTTCAAGCTCACCGAGTGTGCGCGGTGTGACGTGAATCAGATAACCAACACCTGCAACTTCGAGCAACACTGTTGAGTCTTGGTTTCTCTCAATCACGACCCCACGTAATGAGCCGATCATTGTGCACCCACCACTGACTCGGCGCGCTGAATGCTGTTACGCAATGGAGCGATGGCCAAATGACAAAGTGCAATCGCTGCAGCATCAGCGGCATCAGCAGGCTCTGGCAGTGCCGAAAGACCAAGTCGCTGCTGCACCATCTTTTGTACCTGCAACTTGTTGGCCGTACCCGAACCAGTAACCGCACTCTTCACTTGGCTTGGTGTGTATTGCACAACATCGATTCCTAATCGACTTGCCATCGCTAACACCAACCCGCTCACCTGCCCAACGCTCATTGCTGTTCGCACATTGTTCTGAAAAAACACCTGCTCAACAGCAATTGCATCTGGACGAGTTTCATCAATGAGTTTTTCGATATCCAATTGCAGTGCACACAACCTGTGTTGCAACAGTTCGGTTGCTGGAGTAGTCATCACACCAAGTGCAACCACGGTTGGATTCGCTGCACTCGCCGCAGTGCGGGACGACTGAGATCTCAGCACTGCGTAACCACAACGGGTAAGACCTGGGTCAATCCCAAGGACAACAAGAGCCGGCTTCTGGGCGAACATATGTTCTACCTTACTGCCGAAACACCGACTAGGTAAGGATTCAGACCGCCGAACGCAACGCTGATACCAATTCGTCAACTGGACGAAAGGTAAGCCCGACTGCAGATCTATGCACATACCGGATCATTCCCTGGGCATCCAACACAAAAATACTGCGCCTTACCAGGCCCAAAAGTCCGACAACTCCGTAGGCCTTCGCCACTTCTTTTTCGGTGTCGGCCAGCAACGGGAAACCAAATCCGTGTTTAGCCGAAAACGCATCATGGCTTGCAACATCTTGAGCCGAAATTCCGAGCACCTGTGCTCCTATGCCACTGAATTGTGCAAGCTCGTTGTTGTACGAACACAATTGCTTGGTGCACACTGCCGTGTTGTCGCCAGGATAAAAAACCAAAACAACAGGCTTTCCTGCATAGTCAGACAATGAGTATGACTTGCCACCGCTACCAAGCAACGTGAACTCAGGTGCCTTTTCTCCAACTACAGCGCTCATGACGCAGCCTCCTCGAGAATTGCATCGCTCATATCGAAATTAGCGTACACATCTTGCACATCATCGTTGTCCTCTAGATCGTCCATGATGCGAAGAATCGCTTTGGCATCGGCAATATCGGTAACTGGAACTTGCAGAGATGAGACCATCGGCGACACAGCAGACACAACCGTCATGCCGGCTGTTTCTAATGATGCTTTGAGTTCGTATAGGGCTTGCGATTCACATGTCACGCGCCATGTATCGCCGTCATCCACCACATCTTCTGCTCCATGTTCAAGAGAAACCAGCATCACTTCGTCTTCAGATACCGACTTATCAATCTGCACAACACCCTTACGCGAAAACTGCCAACCCACGGCACCGGGTTCTGCCATTGCGCCACCCGACTTACTAAATACAAGGCGCACATCTGATGCAGTTCGATTGCGATTATCGGTGAGCGCGTCGATCAACATCGCAACGCCGCCCGGTGCGTAAGCCTCATAAGTAATTGACTCAAATGCGGCACCAGTGTGTTCACCCATTCCTCGCTTGATCGCGCGATCAATTGCATCATTTGTCATCTGCGCAGCTTTTGCTTTGAGCACAATTGTTCGCAAAGAGGCATTGGATGCGGGGTCGCCACCGCCCTCTCTGGTGCTGACTTCAAGTTGCCGTGCAAGTTTCGCAAACGTCTTGCCTCGGGCTTTGTCGGCTTTGCCCTTTTTGTGTTTGATCGTTGCCCATTTGGAATGGCCTGACATCTTTACACCTCCTGCAAAAACAATGAATGAATACGATTATCGCTGGTCAACTCTGGATGAAACGACGCCACCATAACTGAACCTTGTCGTGCCAGCACCACTTTGTCTTCGTGCGTTGAAAGTACCTCAACATCCTCACCTAAACGAACTACTTGTGGAGCACGAATAAACATGGCATGAAAAGGTGATTGCAGGCCTTCAACATTCAGTTCAGTCTCAAAGCTTTCCACCTGACGACCATAGGCGTTGCGCTCCACATCAATATCTATTGCTCCATAAAAACGCTGATCTGGTCTCCCGCTAGCAATGCTCTTTGCCAACAGGATCATGCCGGCACAGGTTCCAAATACAGGCATTGCACTGTTGATTCGTTCTGCAATCGGATCAAACAATTGAGATGTAGTGAGCAAGTGCGACATCGTTGTTGATTCTCCGCCTGGCATCACAAGTGCGTCCACCAAGCCAAGATCCTGCGGAGTTCTCACTTGCACGGTGTCTGCACCGAGGCCCTGCAACATTTCTTCATGCACTGCAAATGCACCTTGCAATGCCAAGATGCCAATCTTCATAGTTAAGACCAGACTGTCAACGCGTCAAACTCATTGGTATTGAGTTTGATTACCAACCGCGCTCGGCGTAACGCTCGTTGATCTGATCCATTCCGATGCCAGTCATTGGGGCTCCAAGATTGCGACTTACCTTCGCCAAAATATCGGCGTCCATAAAATGGGTCGTTGCTTCAACAATTGCTTTTGCACGCGGCGAGGGATCGTCACTCTTGAAAATGCCCGAGCCTACAAACACCGATTGCGCGCCGAGTTGCATTGCCAATGCCGCATCCGCCGGTGTGGCGATGCCGCCAGCACAAAACAATGGGACCTGAAGTGAACCAGTTTCTGCAATTTCTTGGACAAGTGGCAAAGGGGCACCAAGTTTTTTAGCCCAGTCGAACAACTCTGCGGAGTCGGCTTGAGTAATTCTGCGAATATCGCCAAAGATATTGCGCAAGTGGCGAACTGCCTCAACAACGTTGCCAGTACCGGCCTCACCTTTTGAACGAATAAGTGCAGCACCTTCGCTGATGCGACGAAGCGCTTCACCCAAATTGGTTGCTCCACAAACAAAGGGAGTATCGAAAGCCATCTTGTCGATGTGGTGCGTTTCATCAGCTGGTGTCAACACTTCCGACTCGTCGATGAAGTCAACGCCGAGTGACTGCAAAATCTGGGCCTCTACAAAGTGACCGATGCGTGCTTTTGCCATCACCGGAATAGTGCAACACGCCTGAATTGCCATAATCATTTCTGGGTCGCTCATTCGTGCAACACCACCATCACGACGAATATCTGCAGGTACGCGCTCGAGCGCCATCACCGCTACAGCACCCGCATCTTCTGCAATTTTTGCTTGTTCAGAGTTGACGACGTCCATAATGACGCCACCCTTGAGCATCTCGGCCAAACCGCGCTTGACCTGCATTGATCCAGTTGTGCGTGCAGCATTCTTTGTCATGCGTTCCATCGTACCCAGAGCGTTACCGACACATACGGTCGGTTATTTGTGAGTATTTTCTTAGAGAAACTTCACGTCATCTGGGTTTGTGCCCACTGGCACCACGGCTGTTTTGGCGGCTCGCGCAACCTCAACAAAAGTCTGGCCGGGAGTGAGTTTGATCACTTCCCCACTCGAATCTTTCAGCAAGAAGGGCTTCAAACGATCGGTTCGTTCCCATGTGCCCTCAATCAGTGTGCCGTTAGTAAATACATACACTTTTCCGCTGCCAAGAGTTTTGGATGTCGGGCTGTAACTGTTGGTGTACTCAACCTCGAGCACAACCACGTTGGGTACGGCCAATTGCACATCTTTGGTGTCAACTACAGGATTTGTATTCTGGATTCGCAAAAACTCGGACGTAGTTGCATCCCAATCCCATTGCACCTTGACACCGTCCATCGACACTTTGGCGCCAGCAATCGGTTTTGCGGTTGCAGCAGCAGCATCGCTCTCACTTCGATACGAAAACTGTGCTTGTGGCGCAGTCGCGTCGGCTGGGCTGAGTGTCCACAACTTTGTGGTTTCTGCAACCAAGTTATGTGGTGCAGAGCGATCGTTATCACGACGAAATCCGCCATTCTTATTTGCCACTGTGTAACTCAAGTCAAAGAGATCCGATTTTTTAATCGCTGCAGTTACCTGTGCGTTGCCGCCACTCCAAACAAACAGCGGTTTGTTTAAAGAACCGAGCAAATCAATATCCTGAATGCGTCCACTGCGAATTGGGCCGACGGGATCCGAACCTTCGCTTTGAAAAACTGCTGCGAGTCTTGTCAGTTTTTCGACGTTCTCTTCAAAAATAATGTCGGCCTGATTAATCCCCATCTGTGGATGCGCCGAAGGGTGGTTATCAATCTTCACAACCATTGCCGGCCGATTCAATGTTGTCGGATCGGTATTTGGCAAACCAGTCAGTGGGTTGACCACAACCTGATTCGGTGTTTCAGTCACGACTGTGGTTTCACCTGGCAACACATCTGACGAACCGGATGAACCTCCGCAAGCAGCCAGTGCCAACAATGAACTTGCAACGATAGAACCGAATACGAGTGAGCGATTTTTCATGTTTAGATCTCTCTGAGCAGCGCAATTCGCTCGGCTAATGGTGGATGCGTATTGAAAAGTTTATGCCACATGCCCAATCGGCCCGAATCATTCACTCCAGACATCGGCTGCTCAATCCACATATGCGCCGTTGCCATGCTGGCCGAATGAGTCACCGTGCTGTCTGCCTGTAGTTTTTCGAGCGCAGAGATCAGACCTGGCGGATATCTCGTCATTTTGCATGCAGACACATCGGCCAACGTTTCGCGCCTTCGACTGACAGAAGCTTGCATAATCTTGGCGAGGATAGGTGCGAGGATCAGCAACGCAATGCCGATAAACGCAATCGGATTAGTACTGTCACGGCGATCATTGCCGCGGCTCACTCGCCCACCGTTCCACCACATCATTCGAATAGTGATGTCTGTAATGAGAGCAATCGTGCCTACCAACGTGACTGCCAATGTGCTCACCAATATGTCGTAGTTCTTGATATGCGAAAGTTCGTGAGCGACAACGCCTTCCAACTCAACACGGTTCATCTTTTCGAGCAAACCAGTAGTGACAGCAATTGCTGCATGCTTGGGGTTTCGTCCAGTCGCAAAGGCGTTAGGTGCGTCGTCACGAATAACAAACACACGCGGTTTTGGCAATCCACTCGCAATACACAATCCTTCAACCAAGTTGTGTAGACGACGAAACTCGACAGGGTCGGCCGGCACCGCACGACTAACCGCAAGCGCTACAGAATCAGATTTCCAGTATGAGCCAAATGCAAACACAGCCGAAAAAACCAACGCAATGATCGTTCCTGTGGCACCGTTTCCAATGAGTACACCAACAGCCATTCCAACCAACACGGTGATCACAACGAATCCGCTCAGCAAGAAAAATGTGCGTCGCTTATTCGACGCAATGAGGTCATTCATGAAACTTTTGACTTCCGATCTAATTAAAACTTGATTTCGGGTGTGGTGTGCGCAGCAGTTTCAGCCTCAAAATACTCACGCTGACCAAACTTAAAGGCACTTGCGACAAGCGCGCCGGGAAACTTCTGTATTGCTGTGTTGTAAGCCAAAACCGAATCACCATAAAACTGCCGCGCATATGCAATGCGGCTTTCGGTGTTGGAGAGCTCTTCCTGTAGCGAGACAAACCCTTGATTGGCCTTCAGATCCGGGTACGCCTCTGAAAGTGCAAACAATTGGCGCAATGCCCCCGTGATCGCGGTGTCGACAGCCGCCTGTGCACTTGGTGTCGCCGATGCGCTCATTGCAGAGTTTCTCGCCGAAATCACAGCATCCAACGTGGCACGCTCGTGGGTTGCGTAACCCTTCACAGTCTCGACCAGATTGGGAATGAGATCGAGACGACGCTTCAATTGCACATCAATCTGCGACCACGCATTGTCAACCTCATTGCGGCGACCAACAAGCGAGTTATACAGCAATACCAACGCAAGCAGCACAACTGCTACAACGGCAAGGATAATCAGAATGTTCATATGCTCAGTCTAGTTCAGTCGCGTGATGTCGCGTCTTGACATGCTCGTGTCAATTTTGGCCAACTTGTGGTCGGCGGAGCACGCGATGCTCAAACATTGAGAGCAGTTTGTTGGGTTGCACCACGATCTCATCATTCTTTTCAGCCGCTAAGAGTCTCTCGTAGATCAATACGTACTCTTTTGCGAGACGCTGCATCGAGAAATCTTCCGCTCGCTTGAGACCACCAGCCACTAAGCG